>WUQV01000032.1 GCA_009889585.1 Candidatus Bathyarchaeota archaeon
ACGGCCGCCTCAGCTCCCTAAGCCGTTTGTCTATTAACCTAGACGCCATACGCTTTGACGTGCCAACGCTAATCGAGACGTTGAGCCGCCTTAGGAGGCTCTTCTGCTTCTCCGTAGCCAAATGATCCGCGTATCTTTGCAACACCTCAGGATTTTTAACGCAGAAGTTTTCGTACGCCCGCCTGCTGAGGGCATCCGCTTCCGCGTTCCTCTCGCTCGGGATCCATCTGAACGCGACCTTTGACGTCCTTCTAACCTCCTTGATCAACCGCTGTAATTTTTCGTAGAGAGGCAGTATCCTTCCAGCCCGTACGGCGTAGTAGCCGCTCAATTGATTGATGAGGAGTTCGCTGTCGGAGTAAACGACGATCCGTTCATCGCGAATCCCGTTCGTTATCACCCATTCCAACGCCTTTATCGCCGCGTAGTATTCAGCGACGTTGTTGCTCGTATCTCCAACTCCGACTACGTCGAAACCTTCGCCAATGCTTTCCCCATCGCGCTTAACGACGAAACCATACGTCGCGATCCCGTCTGGGTTTACTGGTTCGCATGCCCCATCGACGAATATTTTGATCAAGGCCTATGCGTTCCTCGATCATTTTGCTTCTTAATAATTTCTGAGCCCTCCGAAAGCCTCTTAAGTTCCTCGACGGCACTTGGCTTGTCCACGCAGCGCTTCATCTCACTAATCAGCTGAGCTTCTTCACCTCGACTTCTTGTCTTAACAGTAGGAAGCTACCGGGGGAAACGTCCTCGTAAACGACGAGACCTGGCCCGATCCAACTCCCGTTTCCGACCTTAACGCCCGGCATGAGCGAGACGTTAACGCCAGTCTTAACGCCGTCTCCTAATATCACGCCGAGCTTCACTAAACCGCTATCGACGAGCTCGTCCTTCACTCGAACCCTCACCGTCCTTTCGTCGAAGCGCAAGTTCGCTACGATAGTTCCAGCCCCGAGGTTACAACCCTCGCCTACGATGCTATCTCCTACGTAAGACAGGTGTCCTATGTGAGTTCCATTCATGATTATGCTGTTCTTCACCTCACAAGAGCTTCCGATGCGTACGTTCTTACCTATCGATGTGAACGGACGAACGTAACAATTAGGCCCAACGTCAGCTCCTTCGTCTATGAGGGCGGGGCCTTCGATGTAAGCCCCTGAACGCACTCGAGCGCCTTCCTTCACGACGACGTTTCCGATGAGGTTCGCCCCTCCTTCGACGTCCCCGCGAACGTCAGGTCTTAAGCGGGATAGGGCTAGTCGATTGGCCCTCAGCAAATCCCACGGGGTTCCAACGTCAGCCCAGCTATCGTCACGAAGTCGAACGGCGAGGATCCTTCGGCCCTCGTCGATCATCGAGGCCATTACGTCCGTCAGCTCGAGCTCCCCTCGCCTCGAGGGCCGAACGCCCCTCGCCCTTTTGAACGCCTCCCTAGGGAGGACGTAAATGCCAGCGTTCACGAGGCGGCCTTTACGCTCATGAGCCGGCTTTTCAACGACTTCGATGACGTAATCCCCCTTAAGGCTGACCACGCCGTAACGCTCGGGCGAGTCTGCGAAGACGACGGACATCGTGGCGTCAGGCCCTTCGCGTTCATGAGATCGGACGACCTCCTTAACGACCTCGGGGTCGACCCATAGATCCCCATAAGCCACGAGGTAATGCTCATCCTCTAAGAGCGGTTCGACTACGCTCACGGCGTCCGCTGTACCTCGAGGTGTGTCTTGCCTAACGTAATGAAGCTTCATACCTAACTTGGAGCCGTCCCCGAAGCACCTCCTTACGAGGTCGGCCATGTAATGCACGACGACGTACGCTTCGTTAACCCCCGCCTCCTTAAGCGAGTTTAACACGTGCTCCAAAAGCGGCTTGCCGCCGACAGGGAGCAAGGGCTTTGGGCGGGTTGACGTTAAGGGGCGAAGGCGTAAGCCCTCCCCAGCCGCTAGAACGACGGCCCTCGTATGGCTCCCTCCATCCCCTAAGGGCCTCGGAGGACGTACTTTAATATGTAGATGCGCTTTCCTTGGATCTTCAGCCTTTGTGGCGATAACGTTCGCTAGGTTTACTTTCGATTCTCCCTAAGATGAGACTGATTCTAGTAGCACCGAGGCCGAACGGGATCGAAGCCCAATCCATTAACGGATGAGCCGAGGAGAGGCGGCTGGGCTGGAGCTCTTGGCTGTTTTTCGCAACCTCTTAATAAGAGCCGCTCCAGCAGCTGAGATCAACCCCGTCAAAATCAGCCATTGAGCCGCGGCAATAACTCTCTCTTGCGCAAGCCTCACAACCCCCTCAATTCTCGCTATTACCTCCACAACGCTTGGCGAGGGATTGGCGATGACGACGGTGACGTTGAGAATGCTGGCTGGAGAGAATTCGTAGGACAGCTCTTCGCCCAGAGGCGACTTCCACAGGACAACGTTCGGACGCTCCTGCAAGAATTTCTCCAATATGGCTAAATCGCGCATCGCCAGCAGGACTTCCGGACTCCATCCCGGGCTCTCCTTGACTTGCGCCCGAGCCCAGAGGTCGAATTCAAGCTGGCTTACGCCTAGAAGGCAGATGTATACGCTGCCGTTGGATTTCGTTGAAACCCTGAGCTCGACTTGGGGCGTGAGGACATACCATCGCAAAACCTCGTATTTCTCGGGCAGAATGCCTCCACCTCTGACGAAGGAGAAAAAGGCCGCTGGAGGGATGAGGGAAACTAAGGCGAGGGCGAGACCCGTCATCAGGATAACGGAGCCCGTTCTCCCGATCAGGGGAATCCACCTCATACCCCCAACCTCCTCTCAAAGTAGAGGAATCCGATGGCGAAAATAAGGGCCACCACCAGATACCCGGCTCCAATGTAGAGAAGGATCTCGGGCAGGCTCGGGGTCCAAATTTCCCGAGGAGGAGCAAAGGGCAGCCTTTCTGCGTAACGCACATGAAGAAGCAAGGAGGGAGAGATTACGCCGTAAACTTTGAGGGCGAGCTCGGAGCCCGTTGCGTAGGTGAAGAACATCACCAGCCCTGCGGCTGTTTCCAATGCAAAGTACATAATTATTCCGATGACGAGGGCGATCGCCCCGCGCTTCAGCAGGAGGGCCGAAAGAAGCGCAAGGCCCGTTAGCAAAAGGATCGGGCTAATGGCAGCCGCGTAGGTCAAGGAAATGACGTTGAACTGTGCGATGATAACGTCAGGGGCTAGGAGGAAGAGGGCGAAGGCGTGAATTCCCAAGAATAAAAGCAGCGCGATTACTAAAGCCGATAGGAGCTTTGCGGCGAGGATGAGTCTCCTTTTCAACGGGTAGGAAAGCAACGTTTGAATCACGCCCCTTTCCAAATCGCTGCCCAGACCGTAGGCAATGTTCTTCAAAATGAGAATTACGAGAACGAGGAGTGGGAGCTCCATCGAAACAGTTGCCAAGTTGAAGGCAAAGCTTTCCATTCGAGCTGATCGAATCGCTCCGATCGCCCCTAGCCCTGCGGCGATGAACGTCCCAAGGACGTAGAGAAAGGCGAAGGCTTCAAGGATGGGAAACCTGTAGTCCTCCTTAAGGCAGGATGCAAAAACTTCCAGAAATGGTCTGCCCTTCGTCATCCGGGGCTCCCTCCGCTGGACTTAATGGCAAGCCTAAATAGCTCCTCAAGGGAGGCCACTTCGCTCTCCATCCCCATTATCTTGGCTTCAACGCCCTTGGCCAACCTGAGGACGTCTTCGAAGAGCTGCTCATCCTTACCAGGCTCCGTATTGACGAGAATGCCCCGGCCGTTCGTGTCAACCCGCCTCACGTAATCCAGCCTCCTCACCGCTGCCGCGAGGGGCTCAGGCTTATCGGTCAAAACTCTAGCGGCCTTGGCTCCAAGCCTCTCCGAGAGCTCGGCAACGGCGCCGGATGCCCAAACCCTTCCCCTATGAATTATGGCCACCCTTTCGCAGACTCTGCTCAGCTCCGGAAGTATGTGGGAGGAAATCAGGAAGGTCGCCTTTTCCTCACGGTGAAGCCTCAATATCAAGTCCAGCAGCTCGCCCCTGGCCTGAGGATCGAGGTTTGACGTTGGCTCATCGGCTACGATGAGGCCGGGGCTGTTGATCAACGCGTGAGCTATGGCGAATCTTTGAAGCATCCCCGCGGATAGCCCCTTTATGGTTCGATCGTAGGCATATTCAAGCCCTAGCAAAGCCAGAACTTCCCTCGCTCTCGACACGGGCTCGCCGAAGATCCTGCACACCCTTTCTAGGTAATCCAGCACCCTATGGTGTGGCGGGAAATACGCCCTTTCGTGAATGACCCCTATCCTCGACCTGATGCTCGTGTTATCCCAAGGGTCCTCATCGAAAACCCTCACTTGACCTCTGTCCGGCTTCAACAAGCCCAATATCATCTTTATGGTCGTGGTCTTCCCGGCTCCATTGGGGCCTATCAAGCCCATGATTTCGCCTTCCCTTACCTCCAGCGAAAGACCATCGACTGCGATTACGTTGTCATATCTTTTGGCCAAGTTCTCAGCCCAAATTACGCTCGCAGAGCCCATTCCGTGCGTATAATTTTGATCGCGCTATATAGGTTGCTGCACCTTATCGCTTTGCTTAACTCGGTGGGCCCGGCGCTCGTTCTCATCATCTCTTTCCCCTCGACATGGCTATTATCCCCCTATCCCTAAGCGTTTGTTAACCTCCTTGCTGAGCGACGTTCAAATGATGTCGCCCTGTAGATGATGGACGTGTCAGCTTCCCTTTCGTACCGCCGACGGCTATGCAATCCCTGCAAGGATCGAGCGCGCCTCTATCGGTAGCGATGAGGACGCACTTTATGGCCGTCTTGAACCCTTGGCCAAGCATGTAAAGGATATCCTCACGGTCTTGGCTTCGGCCGTCGACAGGAACGCGTATGAACAGTCAATCTTAAAATCCGCTGCCTGAACGTGGATGGCTAAGCTTATAAGTTTTTGTTAATTATTAACAAGAGCGTGGGCGACACAGCACATCATGCAAACATAGCGTCCGAGAACTTCGAGGGCGCTTTGAATGAGCTCGAGAACAAAAGGTTTTCCAACGTTGGACTTCTCTCGTTGAAAGCGTTAGAACAGATCGTTGAGGCCTGCGCCGCCAAGGAGGGCTTACATTTCCATGACCATCCGAGAACCGCGCATAAGAATAGACGTGATTGGTTGAGGATGCGCCATCCAGACCTAGTGAATGCGTGGGATCAGCTTTGGGGCATCTACGGCGCGTTAGGGTACGGCGGGTTAGATGGAGAAAGGGCGGAGCTGGCGGTCGGCATATTAAGAAGGTGTTTAGCCGAGATATGCAGGAGGGAGAAAATTGCCATCAGAGGTCTATGAGGAAATCAAGCGTATCGCAAGCAAAATCGAGGGGATAAAAGGAGCAATCGGCATAATACTTTTCGGCAGCTTCTCAAGGGGCGATTATGATGAAGGCAGCGATGTCGATCTTCTCATCGTCTTCAAAGACAAGGATGCGCTTAACGAAGGTTTTAGGAAGGTATACGAGGCTACTTCCGAGAGCGGCCTATTTTTTCAGGCCATCTGCCTGACGATCCACGAGCTAAAGGGCTCCTCCCTCTTAGAGTTGATCATGCGCGAAGGGAAAATATATTGCGCGAACGGCGAGGTTAGGAATTTGTTGACATCGGCGTACAAGCCTTACGCGATCATAACCTATAGCGCGGCGAACTTGAGCCCAAAGGAGAGGGTCGTTTTCATCCAGAGACTCGAGGGAAGAGGGAGGGGAAAACATAGATATGAGGGGCTGATGCGTAAGCTTGGCGGCTATAAAATTGGGAGAGGCGTTATGATGATCCCGATTGAGAGCTTAAAGGCCTTGACGCAGTATTTAGAGGAAAAAGGAGTAGACTACGTTATAAGATACGCTTGGTCTTGACGCGCCCATCGCCAGCGAGGTCGTCATCAAAGAGCATGAGCCACCGTATATTTTCAACATAGCTTCCGTTCAGCTATTCCTAAGAGCTCTCCGCTTTCAGGCCCGACGCTTCCGCTGAACCGCCTTACGATTGTCCCTTTATCCACTTCCGAAACCATATCCTCAAGCCTTTCCCTCCCGGCTTCGACCATTAAGTTTATGGCCCCCGTTAATGGGGGCTTGTAGTAGCCTTCCTCTCACTTCCGGCGGATTTAGAAGGCAGAACCTAATGATAGGCTAAGCTCATTCATCGGAGTACCAGTTTATTAAGATCGCGAGAGCGCTGGATGCACTCTTATAAAGGCGATTGAATAATAGCATATCAACCGAGGGCGCGCACGTTGTCCACATCAACCTTTCAAATCTACCTTGAAGGAATCGAAATTCGAAAATTCCTGAAGCAACTCGGAGCTTCGAACGTGGACCTACTTATCGAAGAGATTAAGCATTTCACCGAGAAGGAGGCTGAGCGAAGGGATCAAATCGTCTTAAGCTACTTTGGCGAAGAAGGGGTAAACCGCATCGTTGAATCCATCGTCAGCTGTTTTCTTTCACCTCCAAGGCTGAGAAGAAACGCCAAGGTCTTAGATGTGGGCGCTGGCTCCGGCTTCTTCACAGTAAGGGTTGCGGACGAAATGCGTCTACATTTACCTAAAGCGTCCTTTTACGCCATGGACATTGCGCCAGCTATGCTGCATGTTTTAGCAAGAAAAACCTCTGAAGTTATGCCCTTTTTAGGAATCGCGGAGAACATCGCTGGAAGCGTAGAATATGCCAGAAAGTACATGGAAGTCCCTAAGAAATTTGATGCTGTATTCTCGACCCTAATGCTACATCACTGCTTGAACATAGAAGAGGTGTTCAAAAGCATTAAAGGCGTTCTAAAAGCTCGTGGAAAAGCCGTGGTCATCGACCTTTGTAAGCACCCCTTTAGAGAGTTTAGGGAGGAGATGGGAGACGTACATCTAGGTTTCGATCCAAACGATATTAAGGAGATACTTGAAAAACACTTCTCTAAAGTGCGCGTGGAGAAGATGCCCGGTATTTGCTGTGAAAGCTCCGGTCGATCAGCGGAGCTCTTTAAGGCTTTCATAATGCCATGAAATAATGGACTCTGAGATCATAATGTAGATGAAGAAGCTGTTGCGGATTTTAAACCCTGGTTATACGTAATCGTTGTAGTTAATGCGATTTCAGCGCCTTGTTCTTATATCATGCCGTGAGGGCTAGAAGGGGGAGAGAAGAGCCGCTAAATGTTCCGTTCGTGGAGCCCGGCTGGTTCGATAGTGCGTGGCTTAAAATCAGCGGCTCATGGTCGGCTATAGGTTCCATGGCGGTTTGGGCTTACCTTTAGAACTTCACGTGCGTGCCCTTGCCCTTCCAATGCATCTGCGAAACCGCGAACCTAAGCTTACTCAAACGCCCAGCTTTTTGAGCCTTAGGTGCCGTATGATTGCTAGGTTTCGAAGAGCGCGGCTCTTGGAAGAAGCATTGAGGGTTTTCCAGCAGCTTCTGGATAATTAACTTTATATAACGCTCATGAGTTAATTAAACGCCTGATATGTGGCGAGAAAGCGCTGAACGGGCAGGAATGCGGACGGGATGTCCAAAAGCTCGAATAAGGCTCCCGTCCAAGAGCGAGGGAGGAGGTTCGAGCCAAGATGTGGGGATCTTCCGTTGACCCCGAATGCCATCTATGAGGCCTTAAGGGCTGAGGTGGAACGGATAGTCATAAAATGTTAACTATCCGACAACGGTGTTGATGAAGTTCAGGTTAAACGTGTAAAACGCCCCTCCCCTTCGCATATAAGCACCCACCGGTTCCCGTTTTCGTCAGGGCCGCTGGCGACATCCCTTTCGAGTTTAAAACGATGCAGAACTTTAGTAATGAGGGAAAAAATAAATCATTTCGATGAGGAATGCTTTGGGATAGGCGTGCTTGAGGAAATACCATGACCTTTCACAAGGCTTTACGATAGGTATACAAGCCGTGTTCTCGTTAAGTTGTTTAAACGGATCGCAAAGGATATCAAGGATAAAAAAATATCAGGCATAATCCTTGATATAGGCACTGGCCCTGGACGTTTACCTATAGAGATAGCGAAGCAAATGGCGAATGTTGAAGTTATTGGAATCGACATCTCTAAGGATATGGTGAGGATAGCGAAAAGGAACGCTAAGAAGGAGGGGCTTATGGATAAGGTTAAGTTTGAAGTCGGAAGCGCTTACAACACTCGTTTTGAAGATTGTTCTATAGACTTAGTCATCAGCACAGGGTTGATTCATCATCTAAAGGATCCCCTTAAAGCTTTCAACGAAACTTACAGAATCTTAAAGCATGAAGGGGAAGCTTGGATGTATGATGGACGTAAGGATGCTACAAAAATGGAGATCGAGGAAACTATTCGAAGCTTAGGTATGGAAGAAGACCTTCCATTGCCGTTATGGATTATAAAGGGAATTTGGCCCTATATGCATGTAGGGTATAAAACGGATGTTTACATTTCAGGCAAAATTGGAAGGGCTCTTAAAGAAAGTTTATTTAAAAGTTATGATATTGAAAAAGAGGGCGCTTACATAAAGATTATACTAAGAAAAATTTAAAAGGTCCCTAAGCTAGGCTTCGTAAACCTCCTTATGAGGAGGCCTCAAGAAGGTAAGGGCCCTTGCAGCTTTAAAGGCCTTAGGAAGAGGCTGTGAGAGCTATCATTAATGGAAGATAGAGAAAGGCGACGTCATAGTTATACGCTATGAAGGACCTCAAAGGGTCTTAGCGCTGTTCACGGCCCCGCTTGCCCTTACGATAGCCGTAGCGATCGTCGTAAGGCGTCTTCTTAGCAAATCTTAACTTTCCTTCATGCTAGCCCGTAGCTTTGCGAAAACGCCTCGCTTACATCGGCTTCATCATCACCATAATCATCGTCATCAAGACGTTGACGGCCGTGATGATGGCGCCTACGAGGGCCACGAGGAAGGGAAGCGTGTATGCGATCTCCTCAGACTTCAGCTCACGTGAGACGACGTGGGATACGATGAAGACGTTGATGAGTATAACGCCCTTGAACAAGGCCATGTTAATGATGTCGAGCCCTGGGCCTATGATGAAGGTCATGATGGGGTTAAACTCCATCCCGCCCACTTTCAGCGCCATGTAAGTCGTTAACAGGTCTCCGAAGCCGTAAGCGATCACGGCTAAGAGCCATAACTTCCATCGAACGCTTATGCGTATCGCTTCTACCTCGTGCCACCTTCGAGGCCTCTTAGCGACGTGCGTGATGATGAAGGAGTTAAGTGGAAGTGTCATCGCCATTATCAACGTAAGCCTCTTCAAGTCCGCGTCCGTTAACTTAAACCCCTCGATTACGTCAGGCCGCCTAGGCTCCTCCTTCCTTACGGCATAGAAGACGCTGATGGTAATGGGCTTCTCAAGATCGGCAGAAGTTAATCCGTACCCCACGAAGGGGAAGGTGAACGTACCCTCTCTATTAGGAAGCGGCAACACGATCATGACGCCCTTTCCACTTATGAGGAAGCCGGGGTCACCTTTGACGATGACGTTAAGGGCTAAGATGGCGCCTTCTAACGGCCGATCCTTCAACCGCCCGTGGGTCTTTGGAACGTAAAAGGGGTCTCGGGCTCGGCTCACGCCCGTCCTAGCCGCTTGATTTATAACTCCTCTAACCTCACTTAACATCCTCGAGGCGATCGTCGACGTGCGACCACCCTCATACCTTATCACGAGTACCTTCGGCGCTCCCTCTTCGGGACAAGCGTAAGTGAGGCGTACTGTCAGGTAAGAGGCGCGACGTTCGATGACAGGGCCGTGGACAGCCCTAACGTGCCCGAGGCTCATGACGTGATGTGATCTCCACTCCCATTCGGCCTCGTCTCGAGCCGAGCCGTCGCCGACCGTGCTCATAACGTAGCCGATGAGCGTTGCTACTAAGGCAGCAGCAAGGAATACGCTTAATAAGACGTAGGAATAACGCTTCCGCTGCCGGCTCACAGCCTTTACACCTAGTGGTTCATAACACCCGAAGCTTC
>WUQV01000033.1 GCA_009889585.1 Candidatus Bathyarchaeota archaeon
GATGAATTGCTTGGCTTATCAGATTATGAGGTTGCATGGAGTAATATTGCTAATATCTCTCGTGAATATGAAGGGGAGTTAAAAGTGTATGAGCGAGATTATGATGTATTATCAATGGAGAAATTTCAAGCTGAGTATAATAAATGTGTAGAGGAGTTTGCTAAAGTAGAAGGTGAATTACAAGAATTAAGAAGGAAAGTAGTTGAAGTAGAAGCATCATTAGAACGTGCAGAAAGCGCATTACGAAGCTTAGAAGAATTAAGGAAGAGGGTTGAAGAACTTAAGAAGAAGGAAGGAGAATTGCAAGCGAGCATAGCAAGTATAGAAGATGCTTGTACAAGACTTATTAATCAAGTTAAGGAGAAAACAATGCGAATAAGGGAGCTTGAGCAAGGCTTAAGGGCTCTTAATGAAAAAGAGGTTGAGTGTAGGAATCAATTACAACGAGTTGGATTAAAATTAGATCAAACTATTGATGATCTTAATCAAATGTTGATTGTATTAAATGATCAAGTAGTTAACATGAGGGCTGAGTTAGAGTTAACGAAGAAGAATATTCAAATGATTCAACAAAGACTTTCTAATGTAGTAGCTTGGAGTTCATGCCCTCTTTGTCTTCAATCGTTAACAGATGAATATAAACATAGTTTAATTCAAAGGTTGAATGAAGAAGGCCTTGAAAGTAAGAGGAAGTTAGAAGAATTACAAAAGAATGTTAATAAGCTAGGAGAACTTAGAGATATCATTAGCAACGTTGTTTCTAATTTGCAAGTAATATCTCTTCAAAGGGAGAATTCAAAAGTTCAATTTGAACGTGAAAATGATTCTTTAAATAAGATACATGTAGAGCTTGAGGAAAAGAAGCAATTAGGGAGGAGACTTAGGGATCAATTAGGCAAAGTACAAGCTGAAATATCTAAGTTTGATTTAAGCAAACTTGAACTTACTCGAAAGATTAGAGATGAATGTCTTAAGGATTACTCTAGATTAAAAGCTCGCTTAGAATTAGTAGAAGCTCGTAAGGCTGACCTAAGCCTTAAAATGGATGAATTAAAGGAAAGATTAGATAAGGCTCAAAAGAAGGTTGATAGAATGAAAGCAGTTGAAATTATTTTAGAGGTGATTGATGTAATACGTAATGCTTATCGAGGAGTTCAACCTAAGTTAAGAAATGAGTTAATTTTAATGCTTGAATTTATAGTTCAACAAATGCTTGATACCCTTGTGGAAGTTGAAGGTTCAACGTTAGCTGTAAGAATTGATGAAACGTATACTCCGTTCATCGTAGAGGGAGGGCGTGAGCGAGATATCTCCAACCTCTCAGGTGGGGAGAGGACGTTGTTAGCGTTCGCCTATAGGCTTGGCTTAGGGCAGCTCGTCATGAGGTCTAAAGTAGGTCATGAGTTAGAGTTGCTCCTCTTAGACGAGCCGACGGAGAGCTTAGGGAGGGAGGACGGTTCGATCGATCGATTGGCGGATGCTCTTTCTCGATTGAAGGCCATAGAACAAATAATCGCCGTAACGCATAGCGAAGCATTCGCCGAAAGGGCTGAGCACGTGATAAGGTTTGAGAAAAAAGCTGGAATCAGCCGAATATCCCTCAGCCCTCTTCAAGAGGCCGTTTCGCTCGCTTTATGACATCAAATCAACTTCGTAGCAACTCTAACGCATCTTCAAATAATATCATTATTAAAGTTGAGCTCTCTTAGAGAGAAGCCTTGGAAGAGGCAACTTCTTAAATGGCTTATCTCGCGTCCTCCTCTTAACCTCATCGATCAACTCATCTAGCTTCATCGATTTAATGAGCTTAGCGATTCGATCGCGGACTGGAAGGACGCCTGATTCTACCTCCTTTCGACCTAATACTACAACGTAAGGGATCCATTCAACTTCAGCATCTCTCACCTTCCTAGGGACCGTTAAGGGCCTGTCGTCCACGTCGACTCGTATATCGCTCCTCTCAAGCTCATCAGCTATTTTCTCGACATCCGTTAAGAACTCATCAGAAACTGGGATCAAGCGAACTTGAGTAGGCGAAAGCCATAAAGGCAACGTAGATTGCCTTCCGATAGCTCGCTCCCTATGAGCCTTTTCTAATAAGGCGTACACGCATCTTTCAATCGCTCCACTAGGTGAGCAATGTAATATCAATGGATATTTCTTCTTACCTTCCCCATCTACATACATAATTTCATAACGTTCAGCGCTTTCAACATCTATTTGATCAGTGCTTAATGCAGACGCCTTATCTAAGTTATCAACGAAATTAAACTCCCACTTTAAGGCGAAGTAGAAAAATCGACGATCCCACATTTCAATTAAAACCGGCTTACCAAAAGCTTTAACGAGATCGAGGATGAAGCTAGCATTTTGTACATAAAAGTCATTCGTAAATCGTATTGCCAATTCATAATCATCCCTTGTTAATTCTAAACCATCTTCTAATACATCCATACATAATTTAAAGCGTATTAAAGCCTCTTGCTTAGCTTGATCTAAATCAACACAAAGAGCATGACAATCAGGCATAGTAAAAGCCCTTAACCTCCTTAAGCCAACGAGCTCCCCGCTTTTCTCCCTTCGAAAGCTATACCTCGTTAACTCATAAAGCTTAAGAGGCAAATGCCTATACGATATTTGCACATCATGAGCCATTAAAAATTGACCAAAGCAAGCGCTAAACCTTAAGAATAAATCCTTATCATCTGATTTTAAAGAATATTGACGAGCTGGAAATCTATCTAAATATCTCATTAATGCAGGATGCTTAAAGTCATACATAATTGGCGTTTCAACTTCCATAGCTCCATATTCAATCATCCTTTTGCTAACGTATTCCTCTAATAGGGACTTTATCAATCGGCCCTTTGGATACCACCTCATATTGCCTAAATCACTACCAGGCTCATAATCAGCTATCTTCAACTTCTTCATTAATATAACATGAGGTGGAACTTGTTGAACAGCCCTTACCTTCGCAATTTCATACTTAGCGAACTTCTCCAACATAGGATGCCTTGAGAAATCGAATAGATCTATAGGGATCATTTCGCCATCAAGCGTTAAGATATACCAATGCGATACGAGCTTTTCCTCAGCCTTTAACGCCTCAGGAACCCATTCCTCAACCTTTTCTACCGCCTTAGGCAAAACGACCTTAAACTGTTCTGCAAGAGGATGTCCTTTCAGGGATATCGAGAAACGTTTGCACCATCCGAATGGAGCTCGATAAGCCTCGATTCCTAGCTCTTTTGCGAACGCCTCCATGGCCCTTAATATGGCTAAAGCTTCGCTCGGCTTAGCTAAGCGATTGCTTAAGTGAGCATAAGGGTATATAAGGATCTTTTTCACCTTCAAAGCGTCTAAGGATCTTTTTACCTCTTCAACTGCCTCCTTCGCTATGCGTTCATCATCCCCTTCTTCTACCGACGTAAATAAGACCAACACATCATCATATCGTTGAATCTTCCTTTCAAATTCCTCTACTATGTCTATTTCCTTTTCCACAAGTTCATATTCAATAAAATCTGAATGAAGCTGAAGTATTCTCAAATTTATCACCTTATATTATATCTTATGCCTCCATTTTTCAATCATTTTCTCCTTTTTCATCCCCTTCTTATACCTTTTATAATGCTCCTTACAAAGGTAAGCCCTTTTATCGCTACTAACGTTTAAGCCTGCGGCAGCTGCCTTAACGCCAGCTATCGACCTTAACGCCAAATTATCGCAGCCCGGCACGACGCACTTAACGCCTTTCTCAACCCGCCCCAACTTAAGGCCTCTGACTTACCGTTTGTCGATATGAATCGTCGAACGGTTTAA
>WUQV01000034.1 GCA_009889585.1 Candidatus Bathyarchaeota archaeon
CCTCGTCCCGGATCCTCCGCAAAGGATTAAGCCCTTCACTCCGCCCATCCGTCGCTCCCACTTTCAAGAACGTTAAGAGCCGCCTTCAGCCTCCTTGCCCTCCTTCTCGATCTCGGCCTCTATCTCCTCGATGGGCTTCGGGGGCGGAGTCGTCGCCATCGTCCACCCTATCCACGCTCCTATCGCTAACACTGCCATAAGCGCGATCCAAACGGGTATGGCGATCAACCAGAACCAAAAGACCTCCCTCATCGGCGGCCAAAACAGGAGGATGGAGTACGAGATCGCCGTAGCGATGCACGCGATTAAGATAATCCATCCGATGGCTTGATCCTTGCTTATCATCGTCATCACCATCATCACCACTTCGCGCCTCGAAGTTCGCCTTTCAAATAAATGAGTGATTATAAATCTTGCTGTCTCCTGAGCCGTCGGAGCGAGATCGCGAGGAACTGCTGGTTTCGCGAATGAACTATACGCCGAAGGCTAGCTCCACCTAACGCTCTTTAGTCGCTAGGGTCCTTCGATTTGAACACGGCTCCGAAGGGTGGGCTAACGAGGCGTTAGCCCTTAAACGTAAGAGGAATCAAAGCGTTCCGACTTCCCATGCGATTAAGTACTCCTTTTGCCTCTCCGTCAACTCGTCTATTCGAACGCCCATGGATTTCAGCTTTATGCGAGCGACTTCTTCATCGATCTCCTTAGGGACGACGTACACCTTAGGCTCCATTTCATCGCACTTTTTAGCTAAGTGCTCTACGCAAAGGGCTTGGTTTGCGAACGACATGTCCATAACCTCAGGCGGATGGCCCTCTGCTGCAGCTAAATTGACGACCCTTCCCTCGCTCAATAAGTAAAGCCTCCTTCCATCGTGAAGCACGTATTCATCTAAGTTAGCTCGGATGTTCCTTTTGGACTTCGATAACCTCTCCAAGTCCGAGAGGTTGATCTCGACGTTAAAATGCCCGCTGTTAGCGAGGATCGCCCCATCCTTCATCTTCTCCATATGCTCAGCCCTTATAACGTCTATATTTCCGGTCACAGTCACGAAGATATCGCCTATTACGGCCGCTTCATCCATCGGCATAACCCTAAATCCATCCATAACGGCCTCGAGGGCTCTAATGGGGTTTACCTCAGTTACGATGACGTTAGCCCCCATACCCTTAGCCCTCATCGATACGCCTTTTCCACACCATCCGTATCCGCATACGACGAAGTTCTTACCGGCGAGCAAGACGTTCGTAGCACGAAATATGCCATCTAACGTACTTTGGCCAGTTCCATAACGATTGTCGAATAAGTACTTGCTATGGGCTTCGTTCACGGCGATTATCGGATATCTTAAGGCCTTGGCTTTTTCCATCGCCTTAAGCCTTAAGACGCCTGTCGTCGTCTCTTCCGTCCCTCCTTTAACGCCTATGAGGGCTTCAGGCCTCTCCTTATGTATCGTCGTCACAAGGTCTGCTCCATCGTCCATCGTTATCTTCGGCCTTTTATTAATAACCTCATTAATACACCAATAATACTCTTCAATGCTTTCGCCTCTCCATGCATAAACGCTAATACCTTTCATCACTAAAGCAGCTGCAACTTCATCTTGAGTAGAAAGCGGATTAGCTGCACAAAGTATAACTTCAGCTCCTCCAACCCTTAAGACTTCTACGAGCACCGCCGTCTCTTTCGTTACGTGCAAACAAGCGCCAATTTTTATTCCATCGAGCGGCTTCTCTCGCTCGAACCTCTTGCTAACCTCCCTTAAGACCGGCATGTGAATCGACGCCCACTTTATCAAGAGCTCGCCCTTAGGGGCTAGGGATTCATCCTTAACCTTGAAGCTCAACATCGCCACCAATTCCTCAAGCGCGAAGCGCTTTATAATGTATATCGATGAAGATTGATGGGGCTTCACGATTTGAGCGAAGGCGCAGGGGAGGCAATACGGGCCTCGAGGGCCTCCCTTGAGCGATATCTATCGGAGGTCCACGGAAGACGAGTTGAAGTGCTATCGATAAGAGAGTTAGGTAAGGAAAAAGAGGAGGAAGAGCTTAAGGGCTTTGGGTACGGCGTCCCTTACCTCATAGAGTTTAAAGTTGAAGGCGAGGTTAAG
>WUQV01000035.1 GCA_009889585.1 Candidatus Bathyarchaeota archaeon
AAGCTTTTACTCTCGGCGTGAATAGCTACGATTACGCCAGCTTCATTCGCCTTATTAAATGCCGTTAAGATCGAGTCGTCATCAAGGCCGACTCCTCCGATCCTCTCAGAGAGGAATAGCTTAAACGCTACAGCTCCTTCCCTTACGATCGAGCTAACATCGGACATATCATTCGGGAAGGCGGAGTAGAAGGCTACGTTCACTAGAACTTGTCCTTCCGCTACGTACATCCTCCTCCTTAAGGACTCGACGTCCATCGTCACCGGGTCGTTGTTCGGCATATCGACGACGAGCGTTATCCCTCCGGCCGCTGCGGCAGCCGTCCCAGTTAAAAAGGTTTCCTTATGGGAATTCCCTTGATCCCTTAGGTGGACGTGAACGTCTATTAAGCCTGGGATGGCTAAAAGCCCTCTTAAGTTAACCTTCTTAGAAGCAGGTGGTAAGTTCGCCTCCTTCGCTATCTTTACTATCTTTCCATCATTTATAGCAATACCAGCTTCTATGACTTCACCATACGCATAAACCTTGCCATTATAAAGCGTAAGATCGACCGTCAACGTTAACCCTTAGCATTCATTTAACGTTTTAACGAGCTTACTTCGATAAACATCTTATAAAAGCTAGGATTAACAATAATTTAACGTTCGAGGCCCAATTCTATGCGACAATCTTCACAAAGGAAACGGCCTTCGACCTCCTTCAAGTTATCCGACCAAATCCCGCAGTAATCACAACGTCCCTCCATAAGGGGAAGCCTCGGGATCCCGACTATGCCCTCCCTTTCCATACGAGCTCTCTCTTGAATTATCTCTATTAACCCAGGCATCACGGCCAATACATCCCTGCTCGTGATTATGCCGACTAATTCGTCCTTGTACATGACCCCAAGCCTCCTTACGCTAAAGAGGCTCATCTTCCTCGCCGCTTCGCTTAACGTTGCATCCGGCTCGATCGTGATGAGATGCGCTGTCATCACGTCCTTCGCCGTAACGGCGCTTGGAAGAACGTCCTTAGCTAAAACTCGGACGACGAGGTCCCTCTCCGTTATTATGCCAGAGGGCTTGCCGCCCTTATCGATCACGATAACGCAGCCAACCCTATGCTTGTCCATCAATTGAGCCGCCTTATCTACGGTCTCATCTTCATAAATCGTAATAACTGGACTGCTCATGGCGTCCTTAACGAGCACCCTCTCCCTTAGGCCGACGTCAGCCAATGCCACGCACGCTGCTCCTTTAAGTAAAGATCCGTGTCCATTTAATTATTACGTCGCCTAAGGTAACGACCTTAGCTTAACAGCCTTCCCCTTCCGTAAGGGATGAGCTTTTGTACATCCTCTAAGGGCACGCTTAAGATCTTGCTTCGTAAGCGTTCAGGGGCCTTTTGTTCGAACGCCTTCAGGATCCTCTTCGAAAGCTGGCCGCTTGGCTCGTCGCCGGGGGCTATTTCGACGTAAAGCTCCGCCGACTTTAACACGGCATCGGTAGGGCCTCCGATGACGATAGGCTCGTCGTCCTCGAAGCTCACGCCGATGGCCACCCTTAATGGCACGCATTTGACGTAATTCTTCTTCCCTCGAATGACGAACGAGCCCTTCTTCAACGATTGGCCGAGCGGAGGGCTTTTGCTAACTTGCTCGGGGCGAACCCAGTAGGCATCCGCCGAGCTTAACCCCATCTTCCAAGCCCTTGAGTACGAAGCCGCTAATTGAGCTGCTTCCTTAATCGTTTGCTCGAATGGCTCCTTTCCCTCTGTTTTGATTAAAACGAACGGAGCCCCTACGACGTCCGCGTGAAGTACGATATCACGAGGCTCCATGTACTTTTTGATGAGGACTTCGTTCGTCGTAGCATCCCTTCCGCCTAGGATGAGAAAGCCGTCTGAGGAACGGAACCAACGGAATTTCTCATACCAAGCCCTCTTACGTACCTTCCGAGGCCTCGTGAGGTCCTCGCGTCCTTTAAGCTCCGCGACCTTCAGTCGAAGCTCATCGATCCTCTTCTCCGTCTCCTGAATGGCTACTTCAACGCCCTTTAACTTAGCCTCAGCCTTCTTCGCCCTTTCGTAATGCCTTGAAGCTACGTCTTGAGGAGGGCGAGTTAAATCGAGCGTTATTGCCATCCCGTCGAGGGAAACGTTCACGATCGATCGATCGACGTCGATCGATTCGACGTACGCGGCCGGAGGCTTGCCGACTTCCTTCTCATCGTAAACGTCCTTTAACACTTGATCCCAAGCTCTTCCGGCCCTTCGTTCACCTGCTATCCTTTGTAGCAACGAGTTCAACTCATGGAGGTGGGCGTAAATAACGTCGCCGGCCCTTTTGTTTCGCTCGACATCCTCCTTAGCCTTCTCCAAGGCCTTCCTTTGCCTTTCGAGTATCTCGTATTGCTTAAGCAACTTTCGCCCTAGTTCCTTCGATGCCTCCGCTAGCTCCCTTTCGACGGCCGCCTTCGTGAAGATGTCGTCAAGGGCTTCGTTAAAGCTTCCGTACGCCTTGTGAGTAAGGCCTTCGTACTTCGTCAAAGGG
>WUQV01000036.1 GCA_009889585.1 Candidatus Bathyarchaeota archaeon
ACCGTAAGGGTTTACGAACACGTCATGAGCGATAAGTGGATAGCAGGGTTCGTAGGGCCGGTTAGGTTCGCGATAGTAGGGCCTAAGAAGGAGAAGTACGCGAGGGCCGCGGCCGCTTTGCTTAAGTTCGCCGAATTTTCGAACGTTGGCGTTAGGAGGACGGCCGGCTTAGGCGTCGTTAAGCTCGTCATCCCACAAGCTGGCGAAATTCGCTAAGGGAATCGAGCGATATCTCAATCGCTTCAACTAGCGCCAGCCTCTTTTAACGTCTTTACTACATCGTTAAGCCCATCCATCAAGAACCTCGTTAAGAGAATTGAAAGAAATGGTTATAAAGTATTTTCCCAGCCTTGAATTCGTTAAGAGAATTGAAAGCGTTAGATGCGGCCGTCGGAACATACGATAATTCGCTTATCTTTGAGTTAAAAGAGGGGATTGAAAACATTAGAGATGTTTATCGAAGGGCCTTCATAGGGGAGTTATTCAACGAGGTTAAAAAGGAGTACGAAGATGGCTTGATTAGCTTCGTGGTCTTTGGAAGCGTAGCGAGAGGGACGGACTTGCCTTCGAGCGATTTAGATTTGCTCTTAATTTTAGATACGGATGTGAGCTTTTTCGAAAGGACGTATAGATTGTCGAAGTTGTTAAACAAGGTTAAAACGTCGAACGTAGGCAAAGCGCTTGAATCGAAGGGCTACAGCTTATCGATTGAGGTATACCCTCTTACGGTTAAGGAAGCCGATGGGTTCAGGATGATCTACCTCGACATATCTTTCGATGCTGTGATAATTTACGATAAAGGCTCGTTCTTTAAGAAGTTGATGTTAAAGGTGAGGGATGCTTTAAACAGGCTCGGCTCCATGAGGTTGAATTTACCAAATGGAAGCTGGATTTGGATATTAAGACCAAACTTAAGGTTCGGTGAAGAGTTTTACGTTGATATCTAATAGAGAGTTAGCTGAAAGTTATCTGGAGGATGCGGAGTATTCGTTTATAGAAGCAGAAGAAGCTTATAAAAGGGGTTTTTATCATAGGGTTGTGAGAAGATGTCAAGAATGTGTAGAGCTTTCTTTAAAAGCGGTGCTTAGGCTTTATGGCGTAGAGTATCCAAGGGCTCATGACGTTAGCGGCGTGTTAATGAGGATGAGCGAAAGGCTACCTGAATGGTTTAAGATG
>WUQV01000037.1 GCA_009889585.1 Candidatus Bathyarchaeota archaeon
GTAGAGAGGATGAAGGAAGTCGAAGAACATACGATAACTCGCGCCATAATCAAAAAGGCGGCTGAGGATTGGATCGATTTTGCTGAAACGGACGTGGTGATCGTCGGAGCGGGCCCAGCTGGCTTAACGGCGGCCATGTACTTGGCTAAGTCCGGGTTAAAGACTGTAGTCTTCGAGAGAAAGCTATCATTCGGCGGAGGCATCGGAGGAGGAGGCATGCAATTTCACAAGCTCGTCGTACAATCGCCAGCTGACGCGATCTTACGGGAGGTGGGCTGTCGTTTGGAGCCGTTGGAAGGAGGCGTTTACGTCGTCGATACGGCTGCAATGATTGCGAAGTTGGCAGCTGGAGCTGTTGACGCAGGGGCTAAGATAATCCTCGGCGTTGTCGTGGACGATTTGATGTATAGAGGATCCCCTCCAGAGGTGGTCGGCGCCGTCGTCCAATGGGCATCTGTCATAATGTCGGGCATCCATGTGGATCCGCTGGGGGTGAAGGCGAAGGCCGTGATCGATTGCACAGGCCATGACGCGGAGGTCTTGGCCGTAGCCTCGAGGAAGATCCCTGAGCTAAATCTTACCGTTCCTGGGGAGAAGTCCATGTGGGCTCCTCTTGCGGAAAGGCTAACGGTGGAGAATACGGGGGAAGTCTGCCCAGGCCTTTTCGTCGCCGGCATGGCCGTCGCAGCGCTTCGTCAAACGCCGAGGATGGGCCCGATATTCGGGGGGATGCTCTTAAGCGGGGCGAAGGTGGCGAAGCTCGTCGCTAAGAAGCTGGAAAGGGAGGCGCCGATCCCATTAGACATTTGATCTTTAAAGCGAGATGATGAGGCTCTGCAGCGTATGCAACAAGAGGATGGCGAGCGGCATTTGTCGTAGGTGTAATCGATTCGTTTGCGCTGAATGTTATTTACACCACGGTTTATGTAGGATTTGCGCGAGGGCCTTAGGAAGGGTTAAGCCATCCCTTAGACGTTAACTTAACGAAAAACTTATAAGCCAAGCCCTCTTTTAAGGCAAATGGAGGGGAAAGTTGACTGATCTCATTATAACGGTTGATGACTATACCTTCGATCAAATTATTAAAAAGCATCGATTTATAGTTATCGATTTTTGGGCTCCATGGTGTGCCCCTTGTTGGATGGTGGCTCCTATTATTGAGGAATTAGCTAAGGATTATGTTGGTAAAGTGACGTTCGGAAAGTTAAACGTAGATGAAAACCCGATTACTACGAGTGAATTTAGCATCTTAAGTATACCAACCCTTTTGTTA
>WUQV01000038.1 GCA_009889585.1 Candidatus Bathyarchaeota archaeon
AAGCTTGACCGTTTCTAATCGCACGTTCAACCGCCTTACAACGTCGTGTAGAACTTCTCAGGCATCAAAGTTATTGAAGTTATGTTTAGTTAATAAGCTTGACGCTAGCTAGAAGCAGTTTCCAGCCCCTCTTCACGATCGCTCGTCGTAAGGATCGCCTTAACGCTACGAGGGGGCAGTTACGAGCTTATCGCTTAGCAAGACTTCGTCTTCCCCTTCAATCACTATAGCGTCAGCAACGACGGGCCTTAAAATAGCCCTTGAGGATCCAGGAGGAGGGCTTTGGCACTTTCGAGACGAGCCCCTCGATAAGCTAAGGCGAAGCGCCGAGCCAGAGTATTGGTAAAGATGCTGTTATCAAGCGTTCGATTCTCCCACAAGCTTAGGGCCTAGGCTGGCGTTATCGATAAGCGCGTTAACCGTATGATTTCGACCAAATCCCGACCTTCGCCTCGATGGCCTTCCCTTGGGCTTCATCTAACAAGCGTTTGTACTTGACGTTCCTCCTCAAAACCCTTACCTTAGCGAGCCCCTTTTCGACGAGGCTTACGTTTATCAATTCATCGTTTAGCCATACGTACCTAAGGAGCCTTCCGTAAGGATCTTTCTTAACGAAATCGGGTTCTAAAAGGGCCTTTTTCCTCCATAGCTTTTCGAAAAGGAATTTCCTAGCCTCTTTATAAAACGGTTCATTCTTCTCAGGGGCGTCTATCCCTATGAGCCTTACGAATACCTTTCCCTTAAGGAGTATCGTATCCCCATCTATGATCCCTATGACGAACGCTTCTTCCATTCACCTAGCCGTATGGAATTTCCTGAACATTAATGATATGCATCCTTCGCAAATATAACCTTTGAGCACCACCATGCCTACTTTTTAACTCTCCCTAGATAGGATGGTCGCAAGAGTTGATCATGAAGGCTTTAGAGGAGATCTCCTGACTCCTTGAGGTGCGCCGAAGCTCCTTTCTTTCCACAAGCAGAGGTAGCCTGAAAACAACCCTTTCGACAGAAAACCTTCACATCAAAGGATGCTGTTGGAATTAATCCTATCCAAAATAAATACTTCACATGTAAGCTTCAAAGCTAAGATCTAAGCGAATTAATTCTTTACTTCTTTATTGGGCTATTTTTCGTCAAAGCTTATGCTTGTGTTAAATTCTTAACTCTACCTCACCTTTGAATGCCCTTTCGGCTGAACCTGTTAAGAATAGCGTATCGTCGACGAGTTCTACCTGAAATCTGTACTCACTTTTCGTTATCATCATCGCTTTCCTCGATTTAATACGACCCGTTAAATACGCTACAGCAACAGCTGCACATGAACCTGTACCATATGCTAACGTCTCACCCCAAACTCCTCTTTCATATATTCTCATTCTTAACGTAATCTCATCTACGATTTCTACTAAGTCCACGTGAGTGAGGTAAACTTCATATAAGCGCTGACTCAGCCCCTTGATTCTCCTAGCGGGATTCTAACCTCTCATCGTTCGACGCCAATCTTATTCCGAAGTTTTGAGCTAGCTATTACCTCTCTAGCCGTTGTTGACATTCTCCACGACTAAAGTCGGGAGATTCTCGCTTCTGGTGATGCTTCATCGCTCAGCGACTCATCGGTGTTTGCCTCGTCCTTCATGGCTTACACCTTCGAAGCGAGGGCTGTGCCATCAGCCCGTTAGCACGCTCTTCATTTGAAGAGCGTCTATCGGCACCTTCAAAGGGGTGCGCGTCCTGTTTCCGCCTTAACGGCAGGCCGTCTCCCTCAGGTTCCGACGAGGTTGGAGAAGAGGGGGCGCATTTAAACGTTACGCCATTCATCTCCACGATTGAAATCGCGGGCTTTCTGGCTAGCTAATGTAAGAGTCATGACGTTATGAGTTAAGGAGACTAAGATCTCAATCATTGAAGAGATCAAAAACGAAAGGCTTAAAAGCGCCTCTTAGCCTAGAAAGGCCGGAATGAAGGGCTTAAAAGCACCAAAAAATAAGATTGACCGCCTTCTCTTCTACTTAGTGTGGATTTCTATTACTGGATCAGCGGCATCTTTACTTTACGTGATAGCCAAAGTATTCGGCATGAACCCTGAATTGGAGCTTCTTATCCCACTTTTAGCTTTCATCCTAAGTAGCGCATTCCTTCTCGCTTTAAAAGTCGGGAGAATCGAGGGAAGGTTAGAGGAGCTTTAAAATAACTTTCAACTCTCTTAATGAGATTCAGAGGACGTTAGCCCGTCCTGGCTCTTCTCATTTAAAAAGCTCGATTTAAAGCTTCCTAAGACTATCGCTTCAGGAAGCGGAATTTGTAGAACTCGACTATCACGTTCCCAAAGCTGATAGGGTTCGTGCATTGCCTGACGAACAGTTCTATGACGCTATAAAATTAACAATTGTATTAGACTAAGAGCTCCTCGCCGCTAACGTAGCTTCGAACCTCTTCCTCCTGCCTGGGAACTCGACGTTCTCTGGGAGCAAGCGCTTAAAGCCCTTCTCCTCATATCAACAGCCGTACTTAATAGGTACATGGGCGGGTAAACTAAGGGTTTGTAAGGGGGAGGGCTTGAAGGAAGAGAGAATAATTCGGGATGAAATAACGTGCCCGAGGTGCGGGCGCGTATCGGCTTACGTAGAAGTTATAAAAGATCGGTCGATCGAGCTCTTATGCTTAAAAAGGCATTTGATAAAGAAGGTGGTGTTTGGAAAGGCAGAAGTAGAGCTATCCTATGGCGAGAAAAGGATCAAGTTGAAATGCCTTGTCGATACAGGCGCGAGCAGAAGCGTGATATCGAAGAAGCTCGCGAACGAGTTGAGGTGCTTCTTGCCCCTTCGCAAGCCTTACGAGCTGGGAACGGCGGAAAAGGAGGGAAGGCTAAGGATAGTAGGCTCGTGTTTGCTCGAAGGCGTCGTCTTCCAAGGCGCAGAAGTACCGGGCAGGATCCTCTTCGAAGTAGCTGAGAACTTACGTGAAGACGTCGACCTCGTCGTAGGAAGGCCCGAAATTGACGCTTGGGACGTTATCTTCACCCCGAAGGGACCGAGGCCGAGGAGGGTTCCGATTAAGTTCGAGATAATCTGACTTAGTCGAGCCGAAAGCGAGCTAAGACGCTCTTAACGAGCCGAACGACGAGATGAGCGACTTAAACTTAAGCTATTTGCTATAATCGATCCTAAGCCCTAATCTAATGGTTGCTTATGCATCCATTAGCAAAAGCTATAAAAGGCTTGAGCTCTTCAGCCATAAAGGCTATGGACCCTCAGCTGCTACAGCTATTGACCGTAGTTTCAATTCCCATAGGCCTCATCTCAGTAGCCATCGGCATCTACTTAACTGGCCGCTTGATTAAGGAGGGGATCGATGGCATTAGGGTTGAGATCAAGGAGGGCATCGAGGTTATGGCCGAAGTCGTTAAAAGCATCCATGAAGGCATTCAACGCTCTCAAAGGAAGCTTGAAGCGGAGGTCGGGAAGTCGAGGGAGTCGCTGTAATTCGCAAGAGCGGAAAAGGCGGAATCCCTATTCTGTCCTAATTGCTCTGCCTTCAATTCCCTTAGTGAGATTCAGACGACGATCTCGCCTGCAAGGTTGTTATCCACTTCTAACCCTCCTGGGATGGCAGCAGAAGATCCAGCCAAAGACTTTGGAGGAACTTTAATTCTCCCCTAAGATGAAATGAAATCACGACCAGCAGACTTTCTTTTGCAAATCCGTTAGCTTATGGCCTCGAAAATTACGACATCATTTCAGGAGTTAACTTTTTCGGAAATTTGATGGATGAGTTGTAGATGGCAATCGGATCCTTAGATGAGGGCCGTCCTTTATATCGAACGATCAAGCGTTAACTATCTACGGCTAAAGGCGCGTTTGGTCTATCACTTTTGTCACGAAGTTCCTCTAGCACTACTTACCAAAAACTTTTTAACGTCAGGGCCTAAAGCAGTGGGAGATGGTAGCAGTCATCGCTACGCTGGGTCTCTCACCAGCTGTCGTAACGGAGATCGTGGACGCTCTTTTAGCAAGAGGGAAAGAGATCGAGGAGATCTTTTTAGCCGCTACAAAAGGCGCAGAGCTTTCTCATCACGTGCTTAATAAAGAGGATCGTGGTCTTAAGATAATCAGATATCCTTAAGCTGCTTTTGCCTTTTCCACGCTACGCTCGGAATAAGTCTACTAAGGGAATTGAGCTGCACTAGGACTCCTTGCTACTAACGTAAGCTTCAAACGACTTCCCTATAACTTCCCTCAGCACTAAATCAGCCCTACATACGACGAACACTTGTATATCGCTGTTAGGAGTCCCATGAAGGCACTCCTTTGCATCTTAGCTAAGCCGATATCGCTTACCTTCAGCCTTATTTATCATCGCTTATGTCATAAACTACGAGCGTTTGCAAGCCCTCACCTCGTGGTGAATGGCGCATAGCTAGGCGACCCTTGCTCACCCCTTTAAATGAAGCTTAAGCAAGGCCATTAAAATAGCCCTTTGGCCTCGCATTTCCTCCCTTAACCCTAGGAAGAGCCCGTAAAGAAGGCCTATGGCTATGTTAATAGCTAAGGAAACTCTTTCGAAAATCATCGCGTAGATCAAGGCGAGCAATCCAATGAGCCAGATGATATAGAACACGTAATCTCTAGGCTTAAACCTTAGCTCCTCTTTAATTAGCTCTTCAACTTTCCTTTTTTCTTCTTCCATTCCGCTAATGGTGGAATTAAAAACTATTTAAGCGTTATGAGTGTGTGGCATCAAGCATGGATCAGATCTAATCGCTCGCAGCTTTTCTTTGGCACGATTGATCATAATGCGTTTTATTACTCTAGGCCTTTGATTTCCTCCAAAGCCCCTTTTCGGCGCCTTAAGAAGATCCATTGTCAACCAGCGAACTCCTAGTTTTAGAAGTGAGGAGCGAGGGATTTATGAACGGAATTCCTTGACGAAAGAAGCTTGAAAAGACATCAGGGAGTATCGTTTGAGAGAATTGAAAGTCCATTGAGCGCCAAGCGAAGGACGTATCTCAGTAGATCAACATCTTCGAGCAAAGGGGGCTTGGCAAGTTAAAGATGGGATACCTCAGAGGGCTTATCCCGGTCCTTGACGATGCAATTATGGGATGATAGCTTGCGCCTTATCTAATACATACATGGGAGGAGGGGAAGTAAGGGTTTTGAGTTACGTAGTCCTTCATAGGCGTACGTAACCCTTGGACCTCATCCCTCTCTGGGTTCATCGGGAGCGTTTCATCAAGCTTAGCCCCTTTCGGCGGGAACCCATCTCGCCACATCTTAAGCTCCCATCTAGTTGATGAAATTATGTCTATTTTAAAACTGTTCAAAACGGCGTTCTCGCTCATGAGATTCCATCGAATCTGCCATTCATTAAAAGCAACATATATATGCAAGCGTTCCATACAATTATTGGCATATGAAGGTAGAATCAGTAACTTTCACTTCAGAAGGTCAACGAATTCGTGGGAATTTGCACTTACCTTATGATGGTGCTCCTTGTGTAATCTTATTGCATGGATTAGAAGGCTATAAGGATAGCGAGAAATGGCAAAGTATAGCATCAGGGCTTAGTAAGGAAGGTTATGCTTGCTTAAGGTTTAACTTCAAAGGATGTGGAGAAGGAGAGGAGAGAAGCGAGGGAAACTTCGAGGATGTAACGCTTACAGCTAGGATTAAGGATTATGAAGCTGCTGTTGACTTCTTGTACAACTTAGGTAAGGTTAATGTGAGTAGGCTAGGGGCTGTCGGATCGAGCTTCGGTGGAATGGTTGCAATAGCTGCTACGCATGTGAAGATGAAGGCAATAGCTGTCATGGGAACTCCCTATAAGTTACCACGTTATGATAGGCCGATAATCCCGAGGAAGGAGGGCGAATATTACGTCCTTCCATCTGGGAGGAGGTTTAAGGAGAAGTTTTACGAGGACGTGAAAAAGTACGACTTGCTTCAAGCTGTGAAACGTGCTCCACCGATCTTAATCCTTCACGGCGGCTTTGATGAAGTAGTGCCACTTGAACATGCGTATAAGCTTTATGAAGCTGCCTCTGAGCCTAAGAGGATCGAGATAATCGAGGAAGCTGATCACGTCTTCTCAAGAGGGTTAGATAAGGCTATAGAGCTTATCTTAGAGTGGTTTAAGAAATACCTTTGAAAAGCCAGTAGTATAAATCAAGGAGTATTAAGCTTGAATGAAGTTAACGAACACGTCCTTTACCCTCTTTATGTCGTCAAGATAGATGAATTCATCGAC
The DNA here is from genome assembly GCA_009889585.1 of Candidatus Bathyarchaeota archaeon. Lineage (GTDB taxonomy): Archaea > Thermoproteota > Bathyarchaeia > Bathyarchaeales > WUQV01 > WUQV01. The sequence continues at coordinate 6,250 of WUQV01000038.1, forward strand.
GCCGTGAAAACGCGTATCCTTCCTTATCGGCCCGAACGTGATCACAGGTATGCCTACTTTAGCAAAATATCTTCCGTCGTTCGCCCCCAATTCAGCTGCAAGCCCTAATTTCTCATCGTAAACCGACCTTGCTGCGCTTAAGAATTCACGTACGAACGGCTCATCTAAACTCGTGTAATAATTCCGACACCTTTCAAGGATTGAAAGCTCAATAGTGATGCCGAGCTCCTCTTTCAGCTTATTAACGAAGGATATTAACTCCTCCTCAGCTTTAACCATGTCCTCCTCAGGTATTAAACGCATATCAAATATAGCTTTGGCTACTCCAGGTATTACATTATCCTTTTCACCCGCCCTTAATATCGTAAAGCTAAAGCGTCCCCAAACCTTCTCCTTTGGAGATTCGGGCGGTGCATTTAAAAAGGATAACTTGCTTTCACGCATTTTAACGAATTCTTCAAACTTATTAATAACTTTCGCTAAAGGCGGAATAGGGTTTAAGGCCATGTGCGGATAACCTGCATGACCTTGTACACCTTTTACGGCAATTTCACCATGAATTATGCCGCTAGCGCCTACGTAAACTGCCTCTAATCCACCATCGACGATAATAGCATAATCACATTTAATTCCAGCCTTCAACACGTACCCTAATCCTAAGGCTCCACCTACTTCCTCTTCAGGAGTTATAATCAACATCACATTATACTTATGCCTTTTCCCAAGTCGCATTAGCTCCTTAACAACGCCAATTGAAATGACGATCCCACCTTTGTCATCTACTGTTCCACGACCGTATGCCTTCTCATTAACAATTGTTAACTTAAACGGAGGATAACTCCATCCATTTCCAGGAGGTACGACGTCATAATGTGAAACGAGGCCAACCGTCTTATCCGCGTTAAAGTCGATCGTTGCCACTATATTCGGCCTTGAAATCCCATCGCCAGCGACAGCTGAAGAATCAAGGACTTCAGGCTCTATCCCTAACGACCTTAGTTCATCGACTATTACATTTGCGCACTCCTTATATCCAGCCTTCTTCGTGACATCAGTATCGATACTAACTAATCTTTCAAGCAACTTTAATTCATAATCAAGCTCGCTTGACATCATGCTCTCATTCTGCTACTCGCCTAAGGTCCTATTTAAGTTATTTCACGTGCACGCAGGGTTGATCCGGCGCATTAATGATGGCCTTTTCGAAGGAGCAGCCGTGATCGCCAGCATTAATTTTATTGTATACAAGTTAACGAAAAATTCATTAAGGGAATTCGACTAGGACGAAACGAATGATAGAGGCGGAGATAAAGGTCTCGGTGGACGATTTAAGCAATGTTCGTAATCGATTGAGGGAGCTTAAGGCGACTTTCATAACGATCGATGAAGAGGCTGATGTTTACTTTAACCATCCATTACGCGATTTCGCTCAAACGGATGAGGCTTTGAGGGTTAGGAGGACTGGCGCTGATGGGATTTCAGTTACGTATAAAGGGCCGAAGTTTAGGCTGGAGACTAAGACAAGGGAGGAAATAAGCGTTATAGTTGGGGATTATGATGCATTCATTAAGATACTTAAGTGCCTTGATTTTAAGCCAATAGCAACGATTCTTAAAGTAAGGGAGAAGTGGAAGTTAAGGGATGTCAACGTATACCTTGATGAAGTAAAGGGATTAGGTAGCTTTGTAGAACTTGAAGCAGAAGTTAAAAGCGGATCAAGCTTAAGCAAGTTCGAGGATAAGCTTTTTAAAATCCTTGACCTTTTAGGGCTTAACAAACATCGTTCGACTCGGAAGTCATACCTTGAGTTAATCCTTAAGCCCGCCATGTATTGATGTGCACTTATAGTTACGCAGGCAAAAACCTCTTGATAAGCTCTATAGCTCTTTCGATCGTACATTTAGTTAACCTTGAACCAATTCCACTAATGTCGCATCTAACTAGGAATCCCTTAATAACCAACCCCTTGAGGGGCCTTCTACTCGTAGAGCTTGCTCATGAACTGCTTGCATTAACGGAATGGCATACGAACGTAGGGATTACCTTTAAGGAAGCGCTCTTAAACGCTGAGCTGGATAAGGTTTAAAAAGGCCGCCTTGTCGTTAAGTTTTGGTGTAAGAACGTGGCAAGGGTTAAAGTCGTTAAACCTACAAATGAGGAGCTTAAGAAGCTTGGGGTAAAGTCTTGGCCTGAATGGAGTTGTGAAGTTTTACGATTTCCTTGGGAATATGATGAAGATGAAACGTGTTACATTTTAGAAGGCAGAGTTATAGTTGAGACTGAAGATGGAGAGAAGGTTGAAATAAAGAAAGGCGATCTTATAACCTTCCTCAAGGGCTTGAAATGCGTTTGGGATGTAAAGGAGAGGATTCGTAAGGTATATAAGCTTGGATAATTTGCTTTTATCTTCCTTAGTGGATTTAGGTTACAAGGTACCATGAGTGCCAACAGCCTTAAGCATTAGGTGAAATCCCTTGAAGGTGGTATTTCACGATAGGTTCAAGGAAGCATACAGCCACGATCCCGCTTCAGCGCCTGGGAGGATGGAGGCGATACTTTCAGCTATTGAAGGCTTATATGAATTTGTAGAACCTCAACCAGCTACCGACGAAGATGTGTTACTAGTCCATAAGCCTAGCCATTTAGAACGCGTTAAGAGTTTACCGATGGCGTACCCCGTAGCCCTTCTTGCCGTAGGAGGGGCCC
>WUQV01000039.1 GCA_009889585.1 Candidatus Bathyarchaeota archaeon
ATCCCTCGGCTATTGCCTCGTTAAGGCGTAGCCCCGTAGATAGTCCCTTACCTCAGGGCGGGAGAGGATGAGCTCGATGAGGACCCCGCAAATCAGCACCTCGATGAACGCCTTAACGATTATGAACGCTCTTATCGGAGGCGGTACGCCGTAAATCCATGTGGCCATCCATACCCAAGGCGAGTAAGGGATCATGGCAAGAGCTCCGCTAAGGGCCGGTTGAAGTTTTAGCTTGTTAGCGAAAAACCCCGTCAATCCTGCGAGTATGAAATTTCCAGGAGGGATGAGGACGTTCCCTATCTTCGCCGTCGCGACGATTGTGCTTAACGCGCCCGTCACCGCCCCTGGTACGGGTCCGACAGCCACGGCTAACAACAAGGCCGGCAAAGCGGATAGATGGAATTCAACCGTAGCGCCAGGGGCTGACGGAAGCCTTATGCCAAGAAGGCCTAGAGCGTTTCCAAGGGCGCTCATCGTCGCAATTAACGCCACAACCTTCGTCAAGGGCTTCATTACCCTTCTTCATCCTCTTCCTCCTTAATTCTTCCTTAAAAGGCTATAAGGTTATGAGGTGCCGCCGGAACGTCGTAAGCTTCTACTTTGGAAGCCTCTGTTTTTAAGCAGGAGGAGGAAGTCGCTTGCTACAACACGAGATGTGGCAGTGTGCTGCTCCACGACCGAAGTCGGGAGATTCCGGCGTTTAACCTGCCTTTACGGCGTTGGCTCCGGCTTCATGCGCTGGTTCGAGGGCTCTAACCCCCATTTTCAAACGGAGCCTTATTCGGCGTTTGGACGTTCGTCTACATTGAGAAACGTGCTCGAAGGATGCCTTTTGAAGCTTCACATTTAAGTTTAACGCCATTCATCTTCACGATCGAATGGAGTTTTCTGGCTAACTTTTATAATATAGGGGGAAACGTTTATGTCGTTCCAGTCCTTCATTAATCAAGGATCAGGAGCGATCGTTTAATGAAGGTAGAACTTTCTAAGGAGGAGAGGATTAAGAGGTTAGTCGAGCTAAGGGGCGAATTAGAGAAGAGGGTGGAGGAAGCGAGAGCTCAACTTAAGGGGTTAGAGGATTTATTAGAGCTCGTAGACCTCACGTTAATCGAGACGGGGTTCAAGCGGTTAGAGGTCCCCAAGCCCATTCCAATCGAGTACAAGGCCGTCGTCCCCGTAAGGACGGCGGCAGGCGAGCCCCTCGCAGACCTTTACATAGGGGCCGACTTCCTAAGGGTCGTGATGGCTAAGGATAAGGAGTTTAACGTGAATACGCCGCCTTTCACCCACTTCCTCATCGATCGAATTCTTTCGAAGATGCGCGATAAGGATTTAAAGGCCGTGGAGATGGGCGAGCTAGAGCCGGAAAGGATCCTTTCGTTCGAGATAATTCGAGATGGAGATATCCTTAAGGAGCTGATAGTGAGAAATGTAAGCGAAGAACGAGTTAGAGAGCTAAAGTCGAGCATACGTTGGACGTTAGAGCGTATGTATGAAAAGGAGTTAAAAGTAGCAAGGAGTAAATAGTCACTAACATTAGCTAAATCAATTGATTGTAAAATACCTTATAAGCTACTTTTAGCATGTAGAGGAGCGGTCATCGTAAGTTATCGAAGAACAGGAATTTAAGCTACTGTTATGATTCAACGTAAGTGATGGAGGCGTAGGGGATAACCATTATGGTAGATCCCTCCCCGTGTTGGTTTAATGATGCCTCTAAGGCTTTCTCAATAGTTGAGAAATGTTCCATCCCTATCTCTTGTAGCTCCTCCTTCGACATACCATCCGTCACGACTCCTATCGTAAAGCGCTGCATCATCAACGCAAATTGATATATTATGCATGATTCAAACGAAGGTATTCTTCTAGCCTCAGTCAAATCGAGCACTTCCTCAGGGTCTCGATACTTCAACAAGGCCTTCTTAAATTCATCCCTCTCTATACCCTCATATATCCCCTTATAACAAGATGAGGCCAAAATGATCGTGCCTCCCTCCTTGACCAACCTCTCTACCGATGCAAACACCCTTGAAGCAGATTGATAAAGGCTAACCTCATGAGCGTAAACCCCTGGACTTGCCACTACTATATCTGCCTTTCCTACGATCGAAGCCGCCATAGCCCTTTTGGCGTGCGTTAATGCCTCCTCATAAGCTCGATGTAAATCGCCAGCGTAAACGCTTAATATTTCTCCCTTCTCATTTTGAACAACATTCACGATGAAATTTACTCCAACCCTTTCAGCGTAATCATCTATATCACGCCTAACGCAATTATCCTTTATTAGTCCAAACATAGCCCCTCTTTTACCCTTTCTAACGTTTCTTGTAAATAATGCATGATTTTGATCTATGCTACGCCTGCTTGACACTCCGGGCATCACCGTTTTTCCTCCGCCGCTCCAACCAGCCAACATGCATGGGCTCACGGTCCCCGTGATTATTCGAACATCCGCATCAACAAAGAATTTGTTAACTTCTATATCGGTTCCAAGCTCCGTCTTCCCAAGGTTCACAAGAAGGCTTTGACGATCGGGGTCATGGTTTATCGCCCTTACCCTTGCTAGCACTTCTTCGCCTACATTTCGTTTAATCTCATCAAGGCTATCCGGCTTATGCATACCAGTTGCGATGATGATTATTACATTTTCATAATTAATTCCAAGTTTCTTAAGTTCGCATAATAGAACTGGAAGGATTTTATTGTTAGGGGTCGGTCGTGTGCTATCGGTTATGGCTATAGCAACTTTATCCGTAGGCTTTAACGTAGCGGACAGCTCATCTTCACATATGGCTTTAGTTACAGCTTCCTTAATGCTTTGTCTCTCATCCTTCACAGGAATGCCTAAGGGCGGTGTAACGATGCTTAGCAAGCTCTTCTTTGGAACCTCGCATTTAAGAAGGCGGCCGTGATAAGGGAGATACGCTTTGACAGAACCAGTCATACACTCGACCTTCTTACGAACCTCTTGATTATATTAGCGTGAAGCCCTACTTAAATCCTCATAAGCAGACTTACCTTGTTTCGATGGACGATTCCCGTTGAAGCACTTTACAATAAGTTCGAACGGATCAAGGAACTCGGTTGATACAAAACCCTTATGTAACGGCGCCCCTTGGCCAAAGCTGGTGAACCCATGGAGCTTAAGGATAGGGTGAGGGAAGCCGTCGAACGCGTCATCGACCCTGAGACGGGCATGACGATGGGCGAGATGGGCTTGATCACCGACGTAAGGGAGGAGGAGCTTGGCGTATTAAGGGTGGAGTTCACTCCCTCTAGCCCATTCTGCCCTATAGCCTTCAGGTTGGCCCTTGACATCAAGCGTGCAGCGATGAAGGTCGAAGGCGTGAAGAAGGCCTTAGTTTTCTGCCGCGGTCACATGATGGAAGAGGCGATAAACCGCATTGTTAATAAACCTTAAAACTTACGATTACCTTCGTGGGATTCATAAAGTCTGAAGTTTGCATGTTTATGTTAAAATCGTTGATATCGAAACGTTAAGCCTAGGGTGAATGGGGTTAAAACATGAGAAGGAAAAAAGAAAAGCGCATTCATATATAAGATTTACATGTGACAGTTGGCATCAATCAATGCTCAATACATACTCAAATTCCCTTTACGAAGTTCAGGAAAGAATTCAGCAAGGGCTACTAGATCCTCGTTTAACGGCATGCTTAGGTTTAGGAGTACTGTGATCAAAACAACAATCCTTTTAACATCAAGATTCAATGTCTGAAACTTCTAGCATCTTGAACATTGATACGAATAAGGCTTCATTTCTTAATTGTAGATTTCCCTAGGCCAGCCGCCTGATCTATCATAGATTGGAACTGATGGGTTATAATCTCCTAACTCTGATGGGTTATTGCGGAAGATCTTTCCAAAGCGGTATTGCTTTCAACTTAGGGCTCAATGCTACCATGGTTATCAAAATGCCGATGGTCATGGCTATAATATTCCCCGGAAACACCACGAGCCTTCAATCAACAATTAATGTGAAAAGTGATAACACAACAACGATCAAGCTAGATATTAGGGCAGCATAGTATGAAGTGTTACTACCACTCAGAATGAGAATGCCTGTCAAAATGTACATTATGGTCAACAGACTGATTAGTAATACTCTGAAGGGAGGTTTATAAACATCTGTTATGAATAATGTTGGATTAGCTAATGACCCAACGATGATCAAAAGTTGTATATTTAAGAGAATTAGAATCAAGGCTTCAGCGAGATTTTGAGGGGGCTTGAACATGTTATCCACCCGATATAATGCATCCAATCCCGCAACCAATTAGACAGCCCATAGTAAAAAAGGTTTCTGTTTTAACATAAAACATAAATAACTATGTGCAAATCTGCAATGGTGAAAAGTGATGCCCTACGACTTCGAGAGGGAAAGCTCTAAGCTCCATCGTTCTCATCCCCTCGTCCTTTTTATCAGGTATTAGGACGATGACCTTGAACTCCATGCCACGGGACAGGAGCCTTTTTAGGGCCGAATGAATCCTTTCTCCTCCTTATATTAAGCCTTGATGGAGGGAATGGAGGGAGACTAATGCGCTTTAGAAGCCCCAGCTTAAGGGTCGAAGGGCTAGGTCCGATCAGGTCAGGCGAAGTGAGGTTCAAGCCGCTGACGATCTTCATAGGGCCTAATAACTCAGGGAAGTCTTACATGGCCATGTTTGTGCAAGCACTTAATAATACTCTCGGTAATCCGCACTCATATCCTTTTGAGGTCTTAGACAGGGTACGTGAGAAAGTACTATCAGAAATTAGGATAACCGCCACATCGTGGCAAAGGAGGGTTGCTAGTGATAAGCTTCAACAGCTCCTTAAGAGAGCACTTCAGGAGGCTTCAATGAAGGAAGCATTCCCTATAGACAGCTTGATAAGAGAAATCGAAAGGACTTTTACAGCTAGAATTAGCGACGTAATTAACTACGGAGCTGATGTATTGAACATTTCCGTAAAGAGCGATGTTGCCAATTATAGTCTTTCCATCACTAGGGACGGAGATAACAACGTAAAGGAATTTTCACTATCCCCAGATCGACTCCTAAAGATAGCGAGGCTTCCACGAGGTTATTACACATGGGAGATACTGCCCCATATCTTATCTGACACTTTATCATCGGCCTTGCCCCTGTTTCCACGGTCGTTCTTCTTACCTGCTGCTAGATCAGGAATACTTCAAGCCCACAGAGCAATAGCCTCTGCCATAGTCTCTATTTCGCCTCGTATACCAGTCGCTACTGAGGAGATAGTCAGAATACCCCGATTAACAGGCGTTGTAGCTGACTTCATTAATATCTTGTTAACAATATCCGAGCAGGAACCTCGATACATCATTAGAGAAGAGTTTTCTTCACAAAGGAAACTACTCGAAGGACTTATTCTGGAGGGAGAGGTAGAATTAAGAAGGGAGGCTGAGGCCTTAGCACCAGAATTCTTTTACAAGGTTGGTGACCGCACGATTCCGTTAGTTAGAACGTCCTCAATGATTTCTGAGCTGGCTCCTCTGGACCTTTACCTGAAGTACGTTCTTGTTAAGGACTCGCTGGTGATCATCGAAGAACCTGAGGCGCATCTGCATCCTCATAAGCAGAAGCTCATCGCCCGCCTCTTGGTAAAAATGGTCAGGGGAGGCTTAAATGTCCTCATAACTACTCACAGCGATTTCCTCTTGGCTCAGCTTAACAATCACATCTTACTAAGTAAGGTGAGTAAAGAAGAAAGGAAAGTGGAAGGGTACGATGAGGAGGACTACTTAAATCCCGAGGAGGTTGGAGCTTACCTTTTTGAGAAAATTGATAATTGGTATGAAATTAAAGAGCTTACTGTGAGTGAAGGGGGAATTCCTGAGGAGGAGTTCGTAAGAGTAGCTGAAACTATAGGCAATGAGCAAGCCAGAATCCATTATAAAGCCTTCTATGTCTAACAGAAGTTCAGTGGAAGTCAGACGTATAAAGCGAATTTGTAAGAAGATAAGCGAGGGATTAACAGTTAATAAAGTCCATGTCCTTGAAGAGGAAGAGTTCACAAAGATGCTTGTGAAAAACAAACATGCTGATGCAATTATAGAAGTTCAACTCGATAGGGTAGTGATTCTTG
>WUQV01000040.1 GCA_009889585.1 Candidatus Bathyarchaeota archaeon
GCCTTATGAGCGGAGTACTCAGTGGTTGTAGTTTTCTTTTCGCGCTTTATATGAGCCTTAGCAATTCAGCGACTGAGCGAGAACGTCTTACGTAAGTTGTAAAAGCGTTCATTCGACACAGGGTCCATCACCATTACGACGTTCAGACTTTCAAGCCCGCTAATGGACGGTCGACGTAAGCCAGAAATGCCTTCCAATCTAAATTCCCAAGGCCAGGTCGTGGGAATGGAGGTTAACGAGGACTTGCAGAAAATCGTAAAAAGCGGGGGAAGCCATTAATAATGGAGTAACGCGATGCTGGAAGCGCTACTTAATTACCTCTTGAGTCATTCGCTCTTCATCTTACTAGCCTTCTTACTCCTGCAGACAATCACCTATAGAAGAAAGACCTTATCCGGTCTTTTAAACTTCATATTCTCCATCACTCTTTCCACAGCATTCCTCCATCATTTTCTCAAGGCCGAGGAGCTGCAGAATCATCGTGCTGCAATCTGTCTTCTTAACTACTCAATTGAGCTTGTGTTTAAACCGCTTTCCATTCCTTTTGCTCTTCTTCTTGCGATAATATTTCCTTTAGTTTCCCTCTATTCAATCGGCTACATGCTATATTACGAAGAGAAATTTACACTCAGATATTACCTATTCCTCTCGCTCAGCCTCTTCAGCGGATTCTTATTACTTGCTGCTGATAACGTAATCCTCTTAATCGCATCCGTTGAGCTACTTGTCTTTTCTCTTTTCGTTGCTATGATCTACAGGTTAGACGAAAGCGAAATGAAAGCATCTTTTACATTCCTTCTACTTTCATTCATAACTATCAAGGCTATGGTTGTAGCTCTTTCCATACTTATTCATTCAACCGGCTCACTATCCTTCATCGATAATATGAAGCTACTTGAAGCTATAGTAAGCGAGAGCCCGCACTTTGCAGCGCTTTTACTCACTCTATTCGTTCTTCCCTTCTTTATGAAGCTTGCATTAATACCCTTTCACTTCTGGATAGTGGATGCTTATGCTGAGGCACCTTCACCGATTTCAACAATACTCGCCTCGATAATAACGATGATCGGTGCATATGAATTGCTCGCTTTATCAGCTTACATGATTAATTCAGCCTTAGTGCGAAGTGTCTTCAGCACAACTCTAATCTTCCTTGGCATTATAAGCATTCTACTCGGCTCCTTTCGAACTTTAAACTTAGAAGACTACAAGAGGATCGTGGCCTATAGCTCAATAGAACATGCAGGCTATATAGCCATAGCCTTAGGCGTTGGGATTCTTGCTTACGGAATAAGCACGATCGCGTCTACTTTAGCCCTTATTAGCATGCTGCTACATACATTCTCTCATGGAATAGCTAAAGCTTTGCTCTCCCTTAACGTTGGATCGTTAGAGCAGGCTAGCGCAAGGAACCTCCATTACACAGGAACTGCTCCTCAATCAACTTTCTTCTTCGCTTTACTTGGATTTTCAGTATTAAGTGGAATTCCTCCATCCCCTATCTTCTTCAGCAAGCTATTAACGTCCCTATCTTGCATTATGATTAGTAATATTGTTCCAGCTTCTTACTTCGCTCTTGCTGCAATTCTAACAGGTAGCTTTATATCAACTGTAGGCTACAGCAAATACATAATAAAAACTTACCTCCTCGGAAAGAGTTCTGAGAAATTGTACGCATTAACGCCTCAACTTACTCTAATCGCCCTAAAGATCTTCTTCATCTCTTACTCATATATTCACATTTTTTATGCACCTCTAACCATACTTTTCAAGCTTCCTCCCTTTGCTGAAGTTTTCAGCATTATAATAAATCCAGCTGTAATTTTACCGAAAGGGCTTCCAGCGGCCCTTTTCCTATCGCTTGCCATAATCCTAGCGACGAGCTTTCCATTCGTCCTAGTCACAACTTATGTGAAGGTGGTTAAAAGGAAGGAGCGGCTTCCTTTGCTACAGGACATCTTAATTCATCATCCTTTATCGAGGAGGTTAAAGTTAAATAGGATGTATGAAACTATAAACCTTGTGTTAGCTAAGTTAGAGCCAACTAAAGTAGCTTATAGATTGTCTCATGGGAAGCTTTACGAAAAGTACCTTGAGAAAGTCTACGAGTTGCTTAGCAACGCAGTATTTAAATTCTCATCGATTGGTAGGAAGACGATGGCAGGCGATCTCTCGGTTTATCTTTCGACAATCCTTGTATTTATCGCAATACTTCTCACCTTAGCCTTGTTCCTGTGAACGAATATGTTCATACTTCTTTCATTTGTGATTCCATTCGCCCTCTCACCAGCGGCCTACCTTTTGTTCAAGAAAAGAGAGGATTTAGCGCTTTATCTAACGCTAAGTACCTACTTACTTTCATTCATGCTTACACTCTTAGCTTTTATTCTAGAAGCAAGGATTGAGGTTTACTATGAAGAAGTCGGCAGTATCATAGGCTTTTCGCTCTTTGTAGACGAACTAAGCGTTCTCTTTTGCTTCGTAACGACTGCCATATTCTTGTGCTCTACGCTTTTCTCGAAGACTTACATAAAACGCAGGCCGAATGGATATCCGATCTACTATACGTTGCTTTTGATCCTATATGCTCTTATAATAGGTTTATATGTAAGCCAGAATTTGCTGCTTTTGCTCCTATTTTATGAGCTTTCGACTTTACCTATTGTATTGATTATAGCTAAGTGGGGCTATAGAGAGCCCGTCAAAGTAGCAATTATTACTCTAATTTTTATGATGGTCGGAGCTCTGCTAGTGGCGATCGGCCTCACCTTTATATTTAGCTACGCGAACTCTTTGAACATGAAGCTCATCGTTAGAAATGTTAGTAATCTAGTCCCAGTCTTCAAAGCTTCGCTCAGCTTCATCCTTTTTGGGCTGTTTGTAAAAATGCCCGTCTTCCCAATTCACTACTGGCTTCCACTTGCTTATGCAGAAGCTCCATCACCCTTAAGCGCCGTGCTTAGTGGTGTGATAACAGGGACTTCTGCTTATAGCATGGTGAGAATTATCTACTTAACTTTAATGAAGCCATCGACAAAGTTTTTCAGCCCTGAAGATCTATCCTCTTTATTCATCGTAACGATCGCTATTGCATTTGCATCTATTATCTATAGCAGTATTATGGCTCTTAGAGAGTTTGACGTAAAGAGAATTATTGCATTCTCAAGCATAACACATATGAACTTCACCCTCCTTTCTTTTCTAGCTGGCGCAATTAACATGCTTTATGAAGCGCCAAGTTATGCTATTGCAGCTTCTTCCTATCACACATTAACCCATGGATTATCTAAGGCGCTCTGGTTCCTATTTGCAGGATCGATAATTTACTTAACCGAAGAAAGAGACCTTTTAAAGCTAAGAGGAGTGCTGCACACTCACGCTAATCTCTATGTAATTGGGATTACAACGCTCTTCGCTGCACTCCCTGTGCCTCCGTTTGCTAGTTTTTTCAGCGAACTCCTCATGCTTTTAACATCGTTCGCGCCAACTTACCCATTTATACAAGTTCCGCTTGTACTTGGCTTCCTCCTAAGCTACGGTTACGTAATAAGGTTCCTATATTTCATTTGGAGCAAGGGCGAAACTAAGGTGAAGGTAAACGACTTTTTGCCTACCTCGATGCTCGCTTCAACGATGGCGCTAATAGCTCTGACGCTCGCCTTCGGCTTCCTTAGCTTTTACTTCTACGATGTTCTATCTTCCTTATTGCGTTAATATAAAACTTATAAGAGAGGTTATCTCAACATCAAGTCGGGCGATGCATGAGCGAAAGCTTAATGCAGCTCGTTTGCGATTTAAGCAAATTCTGGTGATTATATGATTGAAGAGTTTATGACAAGCTATGTAACGTACTTCGTTGTACCAAGCTTCCTTGTGGCTGTGACATTCTACTTAGTGAGATTCATTAAAGGCCCAGGTATAGCTAATAGAATAATAGCGATTGGCTGCATTTCCTACAGCACATGCTTTCTCATGGTTATCATGGCTTTATACTTTAGAAGCATTTACCTTATCCCTCTAGCCTTTCTGCTTTCACTGCTCGTCTTCTTGCTCGACCTCTACGTTGGAAAGTACTTAGAGGTTAAAGAGCTAGGTGCATAATATGCTTAAGGAATTAATCTTTTTAATTGGCATCGGGCTTATAACGATTGGAATAATTTTTAAGATTATATCCTCAATAGGTCTACTAAGGCTTCCGGATTTTTACTTGAGGCTTCATGCTGCAACCATTAATGCGGTAGGTGGGACAACGCTTTCTATCGTCGGCGTCGCAATTCTTTCTTTGGTTTGCGACTTCCTTGGAGATTTAAGAATTTATGTATTCGGCTCAGCGCTTGCTATAGCAGCAATTATACTCATAACTTCTCCTGTTGGTTCGCACGTAATAGCAAGAGCAGCATATAAATCGAAAACGGAGCTTCCTAAGTATATATTCTACGATGAGCTAAGAAAGGGTGAGAGTAATGCTTATAAGTGAAGTACTTCTTGCTTATTCGATGATCGTTATAACTTTGCTTACGCTCGTTATAATCTTCACTAAGGATTTAGTTAATGCAGTTGTGCTCTCTGCAGCTCAATCTATCTTCTTTGTGATAGCCCTTTATTTGCTTTTGGCAGTTGACGTAGCTTTAGTTTACCTCCCAGTAGCAGTTGGTGGCTACTCGCTCATCTTCCTTTACGCAATAGGGAAAACGGAGAGGTTTGAGAAAGTCGCTGGCTACAGCAGGAAGCTTATTTTCTTATCAGTTATGGCGTTTATGCTCATAGCCGCGCTCTTGATCGGCATGCTCGCAGGTGGATATACGGGTTGGATACCTAGGGAGGTCACAAGGCCTTTGGCCAGATTCGTGCTTAGAAGCACGATTAATCACTTAAACAAAACGTTCTGGACATCGTCTCCTGAAGCGGTATCGGCTACGGTTTGGGATTATAGGGGGTTGGACACGTTCTTTGAAATCGCCGTGTTCTACGGCAGCATAGCCGGATGTCTAGCTCTGTTCAGATTTATCGACGTAGTCTTTAAGGAGAGGCCTATTGAAAAAGCTGACGTCGGGCTCTCGATCGTAGCTAAGGCGTCTTGCAAAATAATTTTCGCGTTAATAGCTGTGGCTTCGGCCAGCTTGATGTTGCACGGGCATTTAACGCCCGGCGGCGGCTTCCAAGGGGGCTCGGCCTTCTCGATAGCTTTGATGGTCGTGATAATACCGCTCTCCCAGTACTTCCTTAGAGGCCTCGGCCTTGAGGAAAGAAGGCTCATGTTGCTAAGGTCGATAGGCCTTACGCTCATTGCCCTCCTCATATTGTTGCCAGCGGCCCTCGGAGGCTACATCTTCCAAAATCAAGCGAAGTTATGGGCCGATTTCGGGTATCCGACGATCATCGGGGGCTTTTGGACATCGGGTTCGATTTTCTTCCTCAACCTATTCGACGGGATGGCCGTTGCAGCAGGCTTCGCCATAATCTTCCTTATACTCTCGATACCTGAAGAATGCTTTAAGAGGCTAATGAAGGTGAAGCCATGAACTTCGTTTGGATTATGATAATTTCATGTCTCATAATAACGACGTTTCTCTCACTCTATGGAATAGCTACGAGGCCAAACATGATTAAGAAGATAGTGCTTTACTCCACCTTCTCCGACGTTATAAACGTGTTCATAATTCTGCTTGGATATAGAAGATCGCTTAACCCAAGAGTACCAGTGCTTCATTTACATCCAACATCAGAAGAGATAGCAGTATTCGAGATGACTTCCGTCGATCCAATCGTTCAAACGCTAGTTCTTACGGCCATAGTAATAGGGCTTGCCGTCATGCTTTTCCTTACTTTCCTCGTCATTCAGGTGTACAGGCTTTATGGTACAATCGACACGAGGGAGATAGCGAAGAAGTCGAGATTGAGAGGTTAACATGAAGAAGGAGAGAATAATTGCAGCAATCCTACTTGCTTTAATCCTTCTGCCACTCTACATCATCTTCACGGCTCCTCCTGTTGAAATGCTCGTTATTGAAGTTGTGATAGGAGCGATAACCGTGCTAATGATTTCATTGCTCCTCGCCCCTTTACTCATCAAAAGGCCTGAAAAGTTCTTCGATGTAAAGAGGTTATATTGGCTCCTTGCTTATTTAAAGCGATTTCTTATCGAGGAGGCGAGAGCTCACTTAGACGTTTCAATTAAAATATTGAGCCCAAGGATGCCTTTAAAGCCAGCGATAGTCGCTATTCCTTACTCCTTGGAGACCGAGTACGGCGTGGCCATGCTCGCGAACTCGATAACAAATACGCCTGGGACGCTCGTGCTCGACGTTGGAGATAAAAGCAACAGGAAAGTTTTATACGTTCATTGGATTTATGCAAAAACTACGAATTGGGATGAGTGTAGAAAGCACATATCAGAGAAGTTTGAGCGCTGCATAAGGGGATTACTTGAGTGATGACAAGCTTGATAGATATTCTTATCGCTTCGCTTCCAATAGTTTTAACGATATCAAGCTTTATAATGCTGGTTATTTCCCTCTTCATAAAAAGAAAGCTTATATTTGATCTTATCGCGTTAATAGCTCTCAGCTATAGCTTTATAGTTATTGTACTTGCTTGCTTTAGCACTTTAGCTGGAAAGCACATCGTATACTTTTTTGGTGGATGGCCTCCTCCTCTTGGGATTTCATATCTAGTGGATAAGTTTAGCATAGTTTTCGCATTTATCGTTGTCTTGCTTACGTTCATCACGTTCATCTTCGGCATAGACTACTTAAAGAAGGAACATGGAGCTGAGTATTATTACGCGCTACTCTTCATTCTTAATGCAGGAATGCTAGGAATTCTATTTACAAATGATTTCTTTAACCTCTTCGTAATGCTTGAGCTATTAGGGATATCAGCATATGGACTCGTTGCCTTTAGAAGATCTATACGCGAAGCTGTTGAAGCAGCATTTAAGTATGCTATCATCTCATCTATATCTACTTCAATTTACCTTTTCGCCATACTTGGCTTTGCCTACGGCACGTTTGGAACGTTTAACATGATCGACTTCGCCCTCAAGCTATCGAACAAAACCCTTCCGATAACTTGGGAAGTACTTAGCAACGTTGAAATCGCGTCAGCGTTCTTTCTAATGCTTACTATTATAGCTTTTACAATTCAAATAGCAGCCGTTCCGTTTCACTTTTGGTTACCGGACGCTCATCCAGAGGCGCCCTCCACTATTTCAGCCATACTTTCTGGAGCAGTGATAAAGATAGGCATCTATGTTATTTCAAGGTTAATCTTCACCATCTACAACGCTCAAACCTCAGTTGCTAACGATGCAAGGCTTGTGCTCTTAGCCCTTGGCTCTGCCTCTGCCCTCTACGGAGCAATTTTAATGAACGTTCAGGAGGATTACAAAAGACTACTTGCTTACAGTAGCATAATGAACATAGGAACGATACTCATAGGCCTTGGGCTGGGCACTAAGACAAGCCTCATTGCAGCATTATACCACGTGGTGAATCACGCCATGGCTAAGGCGTTGCTCTTCCTTACGAGCGGCTCCTTCTCCTACGCTTTACACGAAAGGCAACTCAACAAACTCAAAGGCGCAGGCAAGCTTATGCCAGTTACAAACGCTTCGCTCATCATCGGAATTTTATCGATAGCCGGAATGCCTCCATTCAACTCCTTCATGAGCAAGTTACTGCTTTACGTCGGGTTTGTAGAAGCC
>WUQV01000041.1 GCA_009889585.1 Candidatus Bathyarchaeota archaeon
AACCTCTAAATAACATTCCCTCGCTCCATGCTTATGCATGTTCTTCATAGCCTCGCACATTAACGCGTAACCTATGCCCTTCCTCCTATGCTCGTGAAGTACGGCTATCGAGACGACGTGCCCCTTCTTCGAAACCCCCCAACGACCTGAGCTTAAAAGGCCCAACTCGATTCGGCACATAATGTAGCCGACGACCTCTCCGTTAAGCTCTGCGACGAGGAACGCGTCCGGACAGCTCTGATGGATATCGATGAAGAAGAAGCTGCTATAGTTCTCAGGGAGGCAAGTTCTATTAATGTACATGACCCTCTCTAAGTCAGACGGCTTAAACTGTCTGATCGTCCACAACGACCTCACCTCGCTTACGAGGGAATGCGTCGCCTAACGATTCTTAGCGCTAGTCGTCCCTTAAAGATACGCATCGCCTCTTTAACCTTACCATGAGTTAACCTTAACGGCTTCTTAAGGCGAGATCGAATCGGCAGTTTAATGGAGCAATGAAGAGGCCTTTACGTCCGTGGGTTTAGGCTCGATTGCGCCCTCAAGGTCGAGGCGATAAAAATAAAAGAGTTCCCTTGGAGCTGCTGGGAATCAGCCGAAGAGCCATATCAAGAGGGCGATTAAGGCGAAGATCGTGCCGGAGATGGCGCTTGAGGGCTTGAGCACAAGCTTTAAGCTACGATGCTCTCGCTCTATACGAACGAATTCGAACATGGCGCCGATTAGGAATAACGAGACGACTAATGCCTTAAGCAAGCGCTGCCACGCCCTCAGGATCCTCGTTTAAGGTCATTCTAATTAGCAACTGCTAGCTGATATATGCTTTACATTCGTCAAGGGGCTCTTGCTCAGGAATTCAGTTTACAAAACTTTCCAATGCGTAACGCCATCGCTCCTGACGCGATCAGCGCTCGGTGGACCTCGAGAGCGACACGTCGTATAAGCGCGCACGATGCGTGCAAGCCTCGATTTGAGGCATCCTCTGATCCGAGGGCTTATCGAAAGGTTCTTACTAAGAACGTCAAGGATGGAGATCCTAAACCAAGGGCTTAGGCCTTTTGCAATCGACGCTCAGTAAAGCATGACGCTTTAATGAGGCATTCTTACGCGATTGCTTTAATGGGCGCTAAGCATGTGGGCGCGTACTTAAAAACGTTATAGACGCTCATGGGCTTCTTCGCTATCCCTTTGAGGGCAAAACGAGTCATTTCCTCTAACTTATATCAACTTCGGCAAGACGAGCTCCATTAAGAAAGTCGAAGACGGACGACAACAAAGGGGTTCTCACGGATTACTTAAAACCTCGATAGTTAAGCTCTCTTAAGATCCGAGGGGCCTTAAGCCTTTAGAACGGGCAAGGTGACGCTCCCGTAAGGCATCGCTAGGACCTTCGAACCTTCGCCGACGATGTTAAACGCCTCCTGCAATGCATCGTTAACGGAGCGAGCTGCCTTTAACCTGAAGACGTTAATTACGTAATAATCCGGCAATGATGAAACGAGTATTATCTCGGCCTTCTCTAACGCCTTCATCAATCGATACGCCTTATGGCCGCCGATATCGAACTTACGCTTAAGCGATTCCTCCACCTCCTTAACGTCCTTATACTTTTTCATCCATTTGTAAAAGGCT
>WUQV01000042.1 GCA_009889585.1 Candidatus Bathyarchaeota archaeon
ATATACCATAAGGTCACAAATGAGATAGTTAACGAAGCAAAACGCAAGAGGGCCTCCACTATAATCCTTGAAAACCTTAAAAACATCAAAAGGAAAAAGAGGTCGAGGGAGCTTAACGGAAGGCTTAACAGGTGGAGCTTTAGAAAACTTCAAACGATCGTAGACTATAAAGCTAAGCTCGCGGGCATGAACGTCGTATACGTGAAGGCTAAGGGAACCTCATCTCTATGCCCGACATGTGGGGTTAGGCTAAGCCCGAATGGGCATAGGATGATGAGGTGCCGGAAGTGCGGAATGGAGCAGGATAGAGATATCATCGCCGTGAGAAACCTGCTTCGCAAGCATTTAGCACAGATAGATGTGCCCTCTTCGTCCGTTCAGGGCGAAAGCCCTCCCATGACATGAGGAGGGAAGGCCTAGTTATGCAAGTTAACGCTAGGTCAGAACGGCAAGGGAACGGAAAGGGCCAGCTTAGAGATAGATGAGATCCTTTATGGGGAGGGCTTATGATCCTCCTTGACTCAAGCTTTATAGTGGCTTGCTCAAACGAAGTCGATGAAAACCACGTCAAAGCCCTCTAAACGGCAAAGGAGATAGACAAGGGCAAATACGGGACGCCAGCCATCACGGACTACGTTTTCGACGAAGTCGTCACGGTCATGCTAGCGAAGACGAAGAACTTAGCTAAGGTCGTAGATAGGAGAGGCGCTGCTGAATGCGACCATCCTATTCAGAATAGACGAAAGCTTGTTCAACTTAGCGTGGGATATATTCAAGGGGCAAAAGAAGCCGAGCTTAAGCTTCACAGATTGCACTAGCTTAGCGGTATGTAAAGCGAACGGTATATCAAACGTGGCGACGTTCGACGAGGACTTTCGAGAGTTCGATTGGCTCATCATAATCGGGCTTTGACGCGTTATCATTCTCACGACTGCCCCTTGCTTTGACTAGTATGAAAAGCGATGTTTTTAGCGGTTAAGCCTCCTTTAAGACGTACAAACTTAACCCCAGCCTTAACGTAATAGTTATTGGTCGAATGCACGCCTACCACATAAGGCCTATTAAAGGCTTGTAAACGCAGAGGTCCATCGCTTGTTAACCTTAATCATAGCCGAATCCGCCTTAGAGATCGTCCCGAAGGAGCTATGGAATCACCCGGCCGTGAGACGTTACGCCGAAAGAAGGCGTAAGGAGCCGAGCAAGACGTTGCTCGATCGCTCATATCATCATTCGGCTATGAAGGCCTTGTCGAACGGCGAGAAACGAGGCCGCCCTGACATAATCCACTTCGCCCTCCTCGAGGCGTTAGGGTCGCCGTTAAACATCGAGGGCTTGCTCAAGGTTTACGTTCATGCGTTGAACGATTACGTAATCGATGTCAACCCTAAGACGAGGTTGCCGAGGAATTACGAAAGGTTCATCGGCTTAATCGAACAATTGTTCGAACTTCATAAGGTTCCGCCGTCGGGCCCGGCTTTGCTAAGGTTGGAGCGCAAGAGCTTGCCCGACTTGATCAAATGCATCGAGCCGGATTACGTAATGATCTTCGATGAAGGAGGCGTTCGTCGAACCGTTGAGGAGGCCGTCCGAAGGTTTTCCGATAGGCGAAGGCCAGTCGTCATAGTCGGAGGCTTCCCTAGCGGGCGTTTCACGGAGACCACCCTTAAGCTCGCGGACGAAGTCGTTTGCATCGACCCAGAGGTCCTTGAGGCATGGGTTGTAGTGACTAGAGTTATTTACGAATACGAACGAATGATCTCCTTACCATGGAAGAGGTTAAGTGAACGATATTATCAACTTTAAGTAGCTAAGGATGAAGAACATGACGTTTTCAACTCTTAGACTAAGCGTTCTAACGTCCTTTGATGAAAGAACGCCTTATCATCAAGAGGTTAAACGAGGCCTATTTCCTAAGCTGCGCCTGCTATTCGAGCTTCCTTAACCCTGATGATAGGCAGAGTTACGCCAGCCTCCTCCCTTGCTTCCTTCGATACAACATCCACACCCTTGAGGAGGTCGAGGGCCGTCGAGCCTAATAGGGCGTTCTTTACTGGGTAGACGAGTTTGCCCTTTCTCGATTTCGAAGCCGAAGTCTATCGTCGTCGAAATCGGCCCCGTTATAGGATCAGCCGTGGGGAATTCGGCTTCGAAGTACACGCCCTCTTTTACGTCGCTTATCGTCTCCTCAAGGCTCCAATCGCGAGGTGAAACCTTGACGTTAGACGAGCGTATCCTGACGTGAGTTCTACAGTCCGGCCTAAAGGCATTGGCCGTAGTTTCCACTTTGGCTTTGTTCGCCGTGTACGAATTGTGCAAATGCGTCCTTAGGATCCCGCCTTCGATGACAACGTTCCGCTTCCTCGGCGTCCCCTCCGTCGTACGTCAAAGGGAATATGCCGCCCTATATCGTCCCATCGTCGATTATCGTTATTCGATCGGAGGCTATCGGCTCCCCTAATCTATTCGTTAAGAAGGGCCTCTCCCTTTGAACGTCTTCGGCGTTAGCAGCCAACCCTACGATCGACGTGATCAAGTAAAACGTCGGTATGAAGTCGAAGATCACAGGAAGGGCCTTCGTCTCGACCTTCTTAGCCTTAAGGTATCAGGGGCCCTATCTTGACGATTTTATCCGCGTCAATACGTGGCCCACGACGTAGCCCTGAATCCAGCGATGACGCTTACGTACTTGGAGGTTTTCCAATCTAGTCTAACTTAAGGCTCTCTTGAAGGAGAATCCGCCCTTAAGCTCTTCTCCTAACATTCATGCTTCTCAGCATCCAGTTATCCTCTCTTATCAAGCTGTCATCATATCCACATTCAGCATTTATGTTCCTTAACCTATCTAAATCTCTTCGCTACTTCTATTGCTTCTCTCATCCTCTCTGGGGTAATCCATAAACCCTTTCTTATTGATTCTTTAAGCAAAAATTCATATTCTTCACTATCCTTTATTAGGCCTGTCCTCAAGGCATCTAGCAGTATTTCGGTAAACCATTTAGCTTTAACTCCTAGTTCCTTAGCTATATTCTGGGCCTCTTCATCGTTAGTAAGGGCGATGCTAGCTTCGGTCTCCATCGCAAGCGCTATCACTTCTCCCTCCCCAGGACCTAGGACTGGTTTAAGTTCCCTCAGGACTCTTAATCCATCCTTCGTTTCCACACTTTTAACCTTCAGCCAGCCTTCTTCGTGGGCTCGAATGATGTGAACAAGGTCCTCCGGCATCCGTTCCCAAGCCTCGGTTATGGGCTTCACGACCTCGATCCAAACGCCAGCGGGGACGATAACTTCTCCATACAATTCTTTTAAGAAGCTGAGCTTGTTAAGCTTGCCGAGGTATATTAAGGGAGTGGCATTGGAAACAGCCGTCAATAAAATCACTTTTTATAATCTTGGGACACCTCTGGCGCTCTGATGGGAACCCTTGCCCTCGCCCTTACTTCGTCAAACTTTCTAAACCCTAAACCTGACATCTCGGCGGCCTTGCCAATGGAGACATCCCCCCTCATGTAAGATTGAAGGGCTACTCTGACCTGCTTAGGCAGAGACTCGATGAAATCCCAGTCTAAAGGCTCTATCAAGTCATCTTCCTTGAACCAGTACCTTTCATACTTTAATTTTAGATCCATAGATGAACCGCTCTTCCGAATTTCACGGAATTTAATACAAATCACACATAAATAAGGGTTCGCTTCACGTTAACACCCATTAAAGCAAGCATTCTCGCTTTATTCCTCGGCGATGGCACGCCACCTTAGCTCTATTCGAGTTCGAAACCGCCGAAGATTCGCTGTTTTCATAGGATTAGGCTGTCGGAAAACGCTTATAGGTCTATTACTTGACAATCCCGATGAGCCTTGATGATGTGAGCCGCGAGATTTAAGGCCATCGGCTCTGACGAGAGGCTCATCTCCTCCCTATCCAAGTATAGGATGGTGAATTACGCTTTAGGTCATCCGTAAGGTACGACGTTAAGAGCCTCTTCAAGCTACATAAAGCCGTTTACGAGGAGATAAGGAGCGCCTTCAACTCGCCGTCTAGGCTTACCATCGACGCGATGAGGCGAGCGCTATGGATCTACGGCAGGTGGAGGAAGGACAAAAGCGCCAAAACGCCTTTCATGAGGAAGGAATCGATGATCTCAGTGCCCGATCAATCGTTGACTTTCAATCGGACTTGGGCATCTATATTGACCTTTGAGGGAAGGGTTACAGTAAAGCTGCTTTACGTCGAAGAATACCACAGCAGGTACAAGGGTCAAAGGCTTAAGGAAGCTAGGCTGGTCGAAAGGAGGGATAACGCTTCGGCTTAACCGCATATTCGAGAAAGAAACCCCGAGGACGGATGTTGAGGACGTCATTGGCATAGACCTTAACTTCAGGAACGTGACGATTGCCTCCAAGGATGGCGTTGAAAGGTTCGAGACGAATGCTCTTGAAGTCGCATTAAGGCATAAGAAGGCTATGGAGGGCATCCAAAGGCTCATCCATGTCCTTAAGCGACGTCTAGGCTACGTCAAAGAAGCCCTGCCATTGGCATGTAGCCGAGACCCACTTTTAGGAGCCCCTCCCTTCTCAGATGAAGGTATTATCCCTGCCTTTAGACATCGGTTCATATACGGCATACGCTTAAGAGCCGTTAGACATGGATGGGTATAGCCTAAGTCGATTCACCTTCACGATCGAGTCGGGAGCTCTTGGCGAGGTTATGTAAATTCATCAACCTTTTCCGCTTGGACTAAGCTCCTCAGCAATGGGCAGGGTTGCCCTTGATCAAGGCACGTTCAACCAAACGTTGAATTTATAAAGACGTATGCCCAAAGTGAAACGGGCGTATGAAAGCAATTGAGCATTTGAAAAATGCTGAGAATTATTACGAGATTGGGGTGAAGGAGTATCAAGAGGGAAGGAGGACCGGGGATTTAATACGGATGCGAGAGGGTTGCGAGAAGGTTTTCCACGCGTACGTTGAAGCTTGCGCTTCGCTAATTCATAAAGGAGGGCTTCCGGAGCCAGAGTCGCATGGTGAGAGGGCGGAGGTATTGTATAAACTCGGGGAGAAGCGGCTTATCGAAATAGGAAGGGACGCTCTCGTATTCTTACATAAGTACGCTTATTATGACTCGAGGATGCTCTTTGAAAATATCGAGGAGAGCATGAAGGATGTCGAAGAAGCGATAGATTACGTGAGACGAAAGGTTTTGAAAGCATAAGTGCTATTGATATTTTAATGATTTCTTTAAAGCATGCATGCTATTCTTCAACATATCATCATTTAAGTCAGATAGTTATAAATGGGCTTAAGCTTCTGCAAGTCAGTTTTAACGTTCAAGCTATATTTTGGATTCCCACCTTTGCTATCTTGCTCTAATAGCTGGGCACAGAAGACTATTTCATTCTCAACCTGAAGTTCATTACTTCTGAGGCTTTTCCTTAATGAAGTGCAATCGCTCAATTTCATGAAACTATCCATATTTCATTGAAACCAGTATCATGCCTCTCATCTCATCATATCAACTACTTCGTAGCTTTGAAAGCCCTACTTATCTAATCATTTAGATCGTGAACGCCTTCCTCTATATCTAGATCTCTTGGTACTTATGATAGAACTTACTTAATGTAATATTCTATTTCTTCCATAAGCTCCTCTATAGCCCCTTTCACAAACTCCATCTTGCTTAGGAAGCTCGTGCTATTCTCTTAAAGCCTCCTCCACGTCATCGATGTATCTCTTAACCTTCAATATGTCGTCCCTAATCCCCTCGATTAAGTACTCCCCCTCATAAAAACACATCTCATGGAGGTAATGCTCCCTTGCGCCAAACCTATCACGAAAACCCATAGCCCTAATTCTGGGGTCCTTCAGTTCAAGCGAGTTTAAAGCCAGCCTTCTATCCCTATGCGACTTAATCCTCTCCTCAGGAAAGCCTCTCCCGATTAAGAGGGCATTCGTGGCTTGAAGGACGGCGTTCCAAGCCTCCTCAGCCGCATCCCTGATCGTAACGTCGCTTTTTTCCTTCTCCTCCCTTTCAAACTCAGCTAGGGCAGCTTCAAGGAACTTTTTGGCTTCAGAAACGTAGTAGGAAACCCTCTCCTCAGACATTTGGCCTCACGTCTCACGTATCATTCAGTTTGTATTAGGTTAAAGTTTCCTTAAAACTTGCTCCCGCGATTAGGTTTTCCAAAAGGATGAGCCTTTCCTTGGCTTATGGAGCTGACACGTCGGCCGATGCCTATCTCCAAGGATCGATGACCTATCTTAAGACGGAAGGGGAAGCGCCCGTGTAGCAAAAGGCCTTAAAAAGCTATGCTTACATCCCAAGGGGATTTGAAGTTATAACGTTGTAATGTGCGTTGATCAGCGATCATATGGCTTTGATCTTAGAGAAGGGTTGAAAGAGCTCTAAGGTCGCATGATCGCTGTGCTTCACCATCTTATGTATGACTTTAATATTACGGGAGAAAACATAAACGTGCATAGATGCTCGTCGACCTCATGTGCAAGGGAAAGGAAAATATAGTTAAAACGCATAAGAATGCAAACGTCCTTTTTAAGGTCGACAAGCATAAGAAAGTTAAGGAGGCCTTCTTAAAGGGGCCGAGCTTTATCGTAAGGCGTAAAACTTCTTCGACGCTACGATGATACCTCGCAAGGCCGTGTTCGTATACGCTTAAGGAGTATGAGGGAGCGAGTACGCTAGGGATTGCTATAAGGCTTCAAAGGATGAGAGGAAGGCTGAAGAGTTAGAAAGGAGGATAAAAGAGATAATTTTGTGAAACCCTTAATTATTCCCTGTAGTGCTGATGTAAGCTGAGGGCTTCTCTTTCAGAGTTATTCAAGATCAAGTCAACTTAATCCGAGGGCTATGCTAACCAACCCAGCTGTTAAGAGGGAAGTCCTGATGCTAGCGTTTTCAAGCATGGCAATGGAATTGGCTTGTAAACCGCTTAAGTCCGATGGGGCTTGAAGGCTTGGGCGCCTCTTGGTTAAGACCGCCCAAATGGCGATTAACGTTAACCCGAATATTAACGAAGGCAGCTTGATCATGTGCTCATTCTTTTGTTACCTTTTCCGCTCATATTAAGCTTTTATCTCGTGCTTTCTTTTAATTCTCCAATGCTGGCTTCTTTCATGACCTAAGGCCTTCGCCGGTAGGTTAAATTTTCGACTCGATGCTTCAAGCATTAAGCTTATAGATGAACCATATAGGACGGCTTAAGACGCGGGATTTTAATCTAACAATTACCGCTGACATCCATCGCGGTTGTATACGAGTGAGTACCCTGAAGCAGGCGGCTTTTCGGCTAGCACTCTAAGCTTTAGTGCTCCTAACAATGGAGGCTGATGTCCTAGGAAGATCGAAAGCCTTAAAGACGTAGTTATGCGCTCTTGCTAAGGAGTGCCTCTCGGGAAGACCGAAAAAATAGTTGGTCGTCCTAAAAACACCGACGTCCTGGCCTAAAGAATCGATGGTCGTTCCCGTAGCCGTCTTTATCGCTTTAGCCATTTTAGCAATTAGTAGCATCCCTTTAACTCCCTATGATAGCGCTATAACTACGAGGAAGTCTAAAGAATACGGAATAACTTGGATGTGCTTCCCCAATGGGACAATTGTTTATATAGAACATGAGGCGGAGGGTGTAGAAATCGGAAGAACTGAACTCGGAATAATAGTTGTTACAGTACCTGAATCATTGAAGATGATTAAGAAAGAAGTCACGCATAAAGCTCCATGTTCGTCCCCTCATTACATAGCCATTGGGTCTTGACCACTTCCCTTTATTTTTTGAACCTATGCGCAACTGAGGCAATACTAATTAATGCTTACTAATACAATTCACGCTAGCCACTTCTTCCTTAGGCAGCTTGACGATACAATCGAAGCTTATTTAAAACGCATGACGCTAGCGTACTCAAAGCTTTCCCATTTAAGATCTGGCTTAATGGCTTCTTGAAGAGGAGAGCTTGAACGTTAATGTATCTGTATAAATGTTATCGGCATTAGCAGGCTGGCGTGTCGGCCGTAACCCGCTTTCTGTTTTAAGCGGCATCGGACTAAGCGGGCTACCCGCGCCTTAGGCGGAGGCTTCATCGGCGCCTATTTGCCCTTTCCACCCGTAGGACGGTCGTCTCAACGCTTCCGTCCGACGTTTTCGACAACTTAGCATGTCTCATCATCATCCATCGGACGGACGTTCCGTTTCTGTTCCGTTGCCAAGGCTCTCGCCCTGCGCCTTACGACGCTACGGCTCCACATGTGAGCGGAGTTTCCTCAAGCGCCCCGTCGCCGCATGACGCTCGAAAGCCGCCCACCGACTCGCCAGCCCGATAGAACGAAGGAAGAGTAGCTTAAAAGAGTTTCTAGCTAGCCTAACTTTCCCTCAGCTGGGGCGTGGCCCCTCATTCTCGGCTTCGAAAATGCTGGTTATCGAGTTAGGTCGGCGTTGGTTTAGGCTTTACGGCGAAGAAGGCTACGGTTAGAAGTATGAAGGCTACAAGCACTATTATAAAGCCTACGATTATTATGGTGAGTATAGCTCCTATTAAGTATAGGAGGGCTGCTGTTGAAAACATCTTTTCACCGCTCGCTTCTGATAATGCTATTAATGATTTTCTAAAGAATATGGCGCTAATTAGATATGCTGTGAATACTATTATTATCGAGATTGCTATGAGCATTAACGGGAATACAGGAATACCTAGAGGAGGTATGAAGATCCTTGGATAAGGAGGGCCGAAGGGTGGAGGAGTGGCGAAGGTTGCTACAGTTGCTACTAACAATGCGAATCCTAATATTATAGCTGCTATCATTCCCACCATGACTATTATGAGGGCTATTAACGCATTTCTAAAGATCTCCTTCCTATTATAATAATCAGAGAAGAAGTTAAGAGCTACTAGGATCAATATTAATCCTATCAATCCTAATATGGCTCCAGCATAGGGCGCTATGGTTAGCACTACTAATATGGAGCCTACGGCTCCCATTGCTTTGGCTGTTTCAAACTCCATTGATTTCACCCTAATCATTAGCTTTGCCCATACGGCTTGATAAACATTTCGGGCTCTGTTTGATTAATAGTTGATGTAGATGTAAATAGGACGCTAAGCGGGCTTGCTTAATAGTTGTCCCACGTACTTACGGATGACTTCGTTAAAGTCGTGAACAATCATCACCTTTAAACTTGCTTTAAAGGCTAGAAGCCTTTCTAAAATTAGGCCGTTAATTTACTTTCGATGACTATGGTTACCCTTTCATCCCCTCGAATTATTGGGCCCTTCAAGCTTGATACCACGGCCAAGACTGTGTTCCTCACGATCTTACATACGAATGGATTCACCGGGACCATATCGCCATTGACGTAAATCGTTAAGCCCTCGCCCAAGGGCCCCTTCTCCTTCAATAAAGATTCAACCATGTTCGTGAGCTCATCTAATCCATCGGGCATGATGATATAAGGAGCCCTTAAGCTTAACGCCATGGCGTTAAGCGGTTCGAATCCGACGAACGCCAATACGGGCTCGATAAGGCTTGAGGCCTCTAACGCTTCCTTAACCTCTTTAACGGCTATTATTTTTTGAACCAATGGGTTCCGTCCAACTAACTCCTTGAAGCCCTCCAAAAGGACGATATCAGCTCCTTCGCAATACTTCAACAAATCCTCCAAGCCGTACTTCGATGTGCTTACCTTTCGTATTACGGCCAATTCCTTCGGGGATACGCAAACGACGGCCTTAGCCCCAGCCCTTGCATGCCTCCATGTGTCCTTCCCTTCGACGTCGATCGTGAACCCTTCATCGTGGACGTGCTTAATCGTTGCAACTCGATAGCCGCGTTTTGTCAACCTTTGAGTTAAAGCCTCGATGACGGCAGTCTTCCCTGATCCCCTCGTTCCGACGGCGGCGATAGCTAGCGTAACCGATCCCCTTAGGTTTTACTTAAACCGACATTTAAAATCCGACGTTATAAGCCGCTGAGGATCGAAATACGCGCTTAAAGCTTTAAGCGCTCGA
>WUQV01000043.1 GCA_009889585.1 Candidatus Bathyarchaeota archaeon
GAGCTCCATCGCCGTAGTTCACAACGGCATAATCGAGAACTTCGCCGAGCTGAAGGCTGAGCTCGAGGAAAGAGGGCACATTTTCAAGTCGAAGACGGATACGGAGGTAATACCGCACCTAATCGAAGAGAGCCTGTGGAAGGGCTTGAGCCTTGCAGAAGCCGTGCGCGAGGCAACGATGCGATTAGAAGGCTCGTACGCCATCGCGGTAATCTCGACTAAGGAGCCCGATAAGATCGTATGCGCTCGTAAGGAGAGCCCGTTGGTCATAGGGGTCGCTGAAGAAGCCCTTTATTGCGCATCTGATATACCAGCCTTCCTGCCTTTAACGAACCGTGCGATCGTAGTTGATGATGGAGAACTCGTCACCCTCAGCGACCTAGGCTACGAGATAAGGCGCATAAGCGACTGGGCTATCGTCGAACGGAGGCCTGACACGGTCGATTGGACGCCTGAGATGGCTGAGAAGCAGGGATATCCTCATTTCATGTTGAAGGAGATTTACGAACAGCCGATCGCCTTAAGGAATTCGTTAAGGCTTCAAGAGCCGTATTTGGAGCTGATGGTCACGTTTTTAGATAGGGCTGATGAAACCTTCCTCGTAGCGTGTGGAACCTCCTATCATGCGTGTTTGGCGGCCTCTTACATGTTCTCAAAGCTTGCCTCCCTCGCTTCCTATCCCGTCGTGGCCTCCGAGTTCGTTGAAAAGTACGGAAAGGCTGTGGACGTTGACGCCGTAATGCTCGCCGTAAGCCAATCGGGCGAAACGGCGGATACGCTATCAGCTGTCGAATGGGCGAGGAATAGGGCGGCTACGATACTTGGCTTGACAAATGTGATAGGGTCAACGCTCACCCGCGTCTCAAGGGTTTACATCTGTCAGCAATCAGGGCCTGAGATCGGCGTGGCGGCGACAAAGACGTTCACGGCCCAGTTGCTCGTCCTAGCACAACTGGCCTTAAGGTTGGCGAAGAGGAAGGGCAAGGTCTCGCAGGAAGAGATTAAGCGCTTGGAGCGTTGGCTTAAACAAATCCCAGACGTTGTCGAAGCGATTTTAAGGTCCCAAGAGGGAAACATACGACGGCTTGTCGAAAAGTACTACGACGCCAAATGCTTCATCTTCCTAGGGCGGGGCATAAGCACGTCGACCGCCTTAGAAGGACAGTTAAAGCTCATGGAGGTTGCTTACGTCCCAACGATAGCCTATCCAGCTGGCGAATTTAAGCACGGCCCGATAAGCCTCATCGAGCCCGGCATTCCGGCCGTTTTCATATGCCCTCCAGATGAGACGAGGAAGCAGTTGATAGGGAACATCATGGAGATGAAGGCTAGAGGGGCTTCGATCATAGCGATCGTCGAGGAGGGCGACGAGAGGGTTAAGGAGCTAGCAGACGATTACGTAGAAATCCCAAAGGGCGTACCTAGCGTGCTATCGCCCATCCCCTATATCATACCGTTACAGCTCTTCGCTTACCATATGGCAGTTAAGCGCGGTTACGACCCAGATAAGCCGAGGAACCTAGCTAAGTCCGTCACAGTCAAGTGATACTTAACGTTATGACTATTTCCAACTTATTTGTGAGAAGCTCGCAGGTACGGCCCTAAAGATCCTCACCTCTACAGGCATCTTAAGATTACTTCCATCCCCATGTGGAGTTTTAGGTAGGCATTATAGTCTGAGGATGTAAGCAAAGGCCACAGTATCAGAAACCTTCGATTGTTAAAGTTCACCGGAGTTTAAACCTTTGAATTTTCATTACAACTTCATCTGCAAGGTTAAGTGCGCGTAAAGCATGTCTTCTAGTGATTAACTTGTCAAGTTCATAATCAGCTTCATTTCTCATCTTACGGAGACTATCTAATTTATCCCCTATGTCTCTTCTACCTAATTTTCTAAACTCAGTTATAACTAATTCATGGTCTTTTGGCTTACCGGTCTTAACTTGTCTTCCGTAAGACGAAAGTATCTCCCTACTCAGTAGAAAAGCAGCATAATAAGATCTGCTTATCGAAGTTCTAGCTAGTGCTTCGCGCTCAATGTTGGCTAGCTCTCTAGCTACTTCTAAGAAGAAAAGCGGATTAAAGGGATTGCTCATCCCACTCTATATGGAATGCAACCTTTTCATCAAGCATTTTTGACATTTCTTCAGGGAGTGCCCTTTTTAATCTATCAACTTTTTCAGCTAGCCCATCCCAAAACTCCATGGCTTTATCAAACTTCAAGTTCACTTGAATTATGAATACGAGTTCCTCCCATTCCGTCTCTGGATCTAATATTCTTTCTACTTTCACATTCATTATCGGAGCTCCCTTCAGGTATTCGCTGTATATCAACTCACATAGTTCGAAGAATATCCATGTTAAGGTTCCCTTAATTATAAATTCGGCCTCTTTACTAACCTTTAGTAGAGTAGGGGGCGATAGAGTATATCGATGAATGTATGGGGATGGAGTAGGCGGCAGTAAAGTAGGAGGCTCAACTATAATAGGTTCTTCTAACCTTACATTTAAATAAGGCTCTTGGCAATATCCTGTCAATTGCTCTTCATATCTATAAGTTATTCGTTGGCGATAGTTTGAGGTTGCATAAGTCGAATGAGCTTCCAGCCTTCCTACATGGAACGACATGGATTCATCCCTCTATCAGTTTAATAACTCCTGAGACCTTATTATTGAGATTTTGGATAAATTTTCTAACTTTCAGTTTATTGGCGCTACGATATACAATACGACAGGAATACGCCTTCGTAGGCCTTATAATGTCAGGCTCAATTAAAAAGTCAAGCCATTCTTCTTGATTCGGAACTTTTCCCTTTGATGCAAGCCTAATAGCTATTCCTGAGACTTCTTCGTCGAGTACCTCACTAAATTTTAGCGACTGCACTATGTTCTCAAAAAGTTTGCTCAACCTCTCCATTGGATTCCTTTCACTATAAATTGTCACAGATATCATCGTTTCATAGAACATTGCACTTTCATCTACGTTAACATCAAGCTTATCTTTTATGAGAGATGATAATTCATCGAATATTGTAAGGACCATTGCCGACTTTCCATCTACGCCGATGACACCCATATCAGAGTTTATGTTTACAACACAATCAGCTTTTGTAGCAATTGCTCCAACCATGGAAATACGGGCAGGTGGAGGTGGAAGTGGTTGAGATGCTTGAGGAGTAAGTGAATATCCGGATTTATGTAAAAGGTCTATTGATTCACGAAGATCTATTGGAAATATCACATTTTTAAGTCGTACAGCGAACCATAAGCGATCGATTTTTAACCCCACTCCTTTCACCCATTTTCTCACTTACTGTACGTTGTAAAACAGTTCTTATGAATAAAAGTTTTGCCTTGCCCTTATCGGAGGATCCCCTTCCCGACTGTAAGCCTGTAGTCGTGCCCTAGACTCGCCTCCCTCGCCACGTACCCTGTCATCGCCTCGGAATTCGTCGAAGCGCACGGAAGAGCCGCGTTGGCATAGATAGCGTCGCTCTCACCGTAAGCCAACCCAGCGAAACGGGCGATACGCTCGCGGCCGCGGAATGGCTAGACGTAGGGCGGCGACGGTGCTCGGCTTAACGAACGTCATAGGGTCGTTAACTCGTATCTCCAGGGTTTACATTTGCCAACAATCAGGGCCTGAGGTAGGCGTAGCTGCGACGAAGACTTTCACAGCTCAATTGCTCGTTCTCGCCCAATTGGCGTTAAGGTTGGCGAAGATGAGGGGGGAAGGTTTCGCATGAGGAAATAGAGCGCTTGGAGAGTGAGCTTAAGCGAATACCGGATATCGTCGACGAAACCTTAAGGTCCCAGGAGGGGAACGTTCAACGGCTCGCTAAGAAGTATCGTGACGCTCGATATTTCTTCTTCCTAGGGCGAGGGATAAGCATGGCGACCGCCTTAGAAGGTCGGTTGAAGCTCATGGAGATAGCTTACGTGCCCACGATAGCTTACCCGGCTGGGGAAAGCATTACTGGAGAGGCTCCAATATTAGTAGTGAACGATGGCGAGGCAAGGCTGATTAAGATAGGCGAATTTGTGGATAGGTGCTTTCAATATGGTGAAGAGGGGTCGAAGCCTGTTAACAATGTATATGCATTAGGGGTTGATGAGCATTTTAAGGTAAAGCTTGTGCCAGTAGCTGCGGTGGCTCGTCATAAAGCGGAGAGTGTTTTTGAGATAAAGTACACTGGAGGGGTCGTCAGGGCTACAGGCGATCACTCAGTTTTTTCTCTTACCGATAGTGGAATAGTTCCTAAGCGAGTTAATGAACTTAAAGTTGGGGATGTACTAGTTACTTACCGTACAGCCAACATATCAAGCTCGACGCCTTGCGTTATCGACATATCTGAGTTAATGTTTGATGTTGAGTCAGAACGAAAAAAGCTACAATACAAGACTGCTATAGCAATGCATACTAGTGGAAGCTCCATATCTGAGATAGCCAAGAAGCTGGGCAGGTCTAGGCAGACGATTAAGGATTGGGTGAGCAATCGTAGAAAGCCGTGGCGCCTTAAGGAGATGGGAATGCCGAAGTTGGTTGAAGTGACCCCTGAGCTCATGCGGTTATTCGGCTACTATTTATCAGAGGGCTGCGTTTGGGAGACGCATGGTGATAGGGTGCTATCTTTTAGTTTCAACTCAAAAGAGGTTGATAAGGTAGAGGATGTGATCACGTTGGTGAGGAAGTACTTTAACGTGATGCCGACGGCTATCACTCACCCTGAGCCTACGGAAACGTGCATCGTCTATCAACGGAAGAGGTTAGTAACGGTCTTCAAGAAGTTATTCGGCTGTGATGCGCGATCTAAAAGGATTCCAGGTTTCTTCCTTAGATTGCCGAGGGGGCATATATTAGAATTCCTAAGGGGGGTGCTTTGCGACGGTTACTTCTCACGTGAGGACAAGATAACGCTAGCAACTGTTAGCAAAGACCTCGCGATTGAGATAGCTTGGTTTCTTAAGCTTCACGGAATAAATGGAAGCATGATGAAGAAGCGGTCTAAGGAACGGGTGCTGAGTGGGCGCGTTATTCCTGCAACCGACTGCTACATCATTCAGATCGCTAAAGCGGATAACCCCTTCGGTAAAGATAAGAGCAGAGGCAAGACCTTAGCCGATATGGTTCCAACAGCGTTGATTAGGAGGGTTTATAACGAGGCTAGACCCGTGATACCCAATAGGTTAAGGAGGCCATGGTTCAACAGCATCATATATCGCAATAAGCTGGCTTCTAGGGAGCGTGTAGAGAGGGCTTTAAGGTTAATAATGAACTATAGAAGGTTCGATGCGCCATCAGCTGAATTGCTTGAGAAGTTCATTAAGTCAGATTTGGGATGCGTTGTCGTGAAGGAAATTAATGAACAACAATACGATGGCTACGTGTACGACTTATGTGGATGCGTTAACGAGGCCTTTTTTGGAGGAAGCTCGCC
>WUQV01000044.1 GCA_009889585.1 Candidatus Bathyarchaeota archaeon
CACTATTAAGTTGCCTATAGCTCCAGTCAGCTCCTTTAAATCACCTATCCCTCTGGCCAACTCCTTCATCGACTCCCTCGCCCTCCTTCCATTGTATATGGTGACCAACCCTATCGTAAGCGTGAGGGCAGCCCCGACGACGGTGATCGCCAACCCGGGATCTATTTGAACCATAAGGCTGGGTGCCAATTAACGCTGTTTGCTTATATCACTTGCTGAAATGATCAAGGGAACGTTGTGCGCTTACGACAGGTCTTAGGTGTGAAGGCTGCGCTGGAACCTTAAACGCTACTTACGTCTCAACGAGGGCTGACTTCAACCGCCCCTCATGCCAAGGCCTTTTCACGTAGGAGCTGGCTGGAGAGGGTCTCCTGCGACCGCGGCTAAGCACAGCCGATGGCAAAGATTTGAAAGCTAGATCGGTAGATGAACTCACATGAACGCATCTCCTTACCTTAGCGAGGGCGTCGATCCTTCCCTACCTTGAAGATGGCCCTCTCAAATATCTCAAGCCCAACGTCCGCTATCTCCTCCGTCACGGTTAACGGCGGCACAAGCCGTATAGCATTACGTCCACATGGGAGTAAGATAAGGCCGTTTTTATGCGCCTCCACGGTTATATCGCTAATCACCTCCGGGAAGGGCTCCTTAGTCTTCTTATCCTTGACGAATTCAACCCCTATCATCAAACCGCGCCCTCTTACATCGCCTATGATATCATGATCATCCTTCATCTCATTTAAACGCTTAAACATATATCCACCCATCTTCATAGCGTTATCGATAAGCCTATCCCTCTCGATTATCTCTATCGTCTTTAACGATGCAATACACATAACAGGGTTGCCGCCGAACGTGTTCGAATGGGCGCCAGGCTCCCAATCAGCGACATCCGCCCTAGTTATCATGGAGCCTAACGAAAGGCCTCCACCTAACGACTTCGCCAACGCCATCACGTCAGGCGCCACGCCATCATGTTCACATGCGAACATCTTACCGGTTCGGCCCAACCCCGTTTGAACTTCGTCGCATACCATCAAGATCCCGTACGCGTCGCAAAGCTTCCTCAGCTCACGTAAGAAGCCTATCGGCGGAACGACGTAACCGCCTTCGCCTTGAATCGGCTCGACGAAGAGAACGGCGACTTCTGAAGGATCGCATACATGGACGAATAACACCTCATCGATGAAGTGAACACAACGCCAACCGCAACCTGGGAACTCGAGGTTGAAGATGCAACGGTAACAATACGCGTAAGGCGTGTACATAACGCCCGACGGCAACGGCTCATAATACTTCCGTTGAACCGTCTTGCTAAACGTCAAGCTGAGCGATCCTAAGGTTCTCCCGTGAAAGGCTCCGATGAAGGATATAGCCTTAGGTCTCTTAGTATGTCGACGAGCTAACTTCAACGCGGCTTCGCACGCTTCCGTTCCGCTGTTTGCGAAGAAGACCTTTTTTGAGAAGTCCCCTGGGGTAATGCGAATGAGCTTCTCAGCCAAATCGACTTGAATGGGGTTGTAGAAGTCGTTTCCGGCGAAATGCATCAACCTTCCGACTTGAGCTCTTATGACTTCGACGACCTCGGGATGGCAATGGCCTAGGGGGAGCGAAGCTACGCTTGAGGCGAAGTCTAAGAAGACGTTCCCATCGACGTCCTTCACGAAAAACCCTTCAGCCTCTTCGCCGACCATCGGGTATTCAACCATCGTCGTCGTTACGATGGCCCTTTTGTGTCGTTC
>WUQV01000045.1 GCA_009889585.1 Candidatus Bathyarchaeota archaeon
AGCCCCAGGCGGGATTCGAACCCGCGACCAGCAGCTCTCCTTCTTCGATACAAGGCTGCTGCTCCGCCCGCTGAGCTACTGGGGCACATGACGCAGCTATGGTACGGATTTTATAAGCCTTTTAGATCGCGTTAGGAAGCTGATAAGCCGTAAGCCTGACGAAGGCATGTAGTATTGCTACGGCTCTTCAACGTGCTCTATGGCCTCCAATAAATCCTCGATGTAACCCTCCAATTCAGCTATTTCTGCTCTTAACGCATCGACCTCATCCTTTAGGGAGCTTACCTGTGCCTCTAAGATAGCTACATGCTCCTTTAGTTCCATAACCTTAGCTCTTTCAATATTCAATAGCTCTTGAAGCTTAATGATCTCATCTTCCTTTTGTTGCACTTGAGCTAAGGGATAAGCATAGCTGATCGTCAAACCTAAGATCAAGCCCAATAATATGCCCATCATTAAAGGTTGCTTCCTCAAAAAATAAAGGGGATGTTTAAGCATATTTAAGGCCTCGTAGTGACGGCATGCTTTACATTTATGATTAACATCCCTTTAGCATCTATGAAGTAAAGGCCTGCAAGCTTGCTCCTAGGCTCTTCAAAGGATACGCTAAACTTAAATGGCTCTACCTCATCTGCCTCTGCCTCTGCCTCTCCATGTAAAATCAACCTAGCCTTATCCTTAATAGCCTTTCCTGTTACGAAAGCCCTAACTAAGACCATACGGAAGCGAGAAGTAATCAATAGAAAGCCCTTCTTGACTTCATAAGACTCCTCTTCACCTTCAAATTTAGTGATGTTCAAGCTTCCTTCCACTATCCTAAAGAATCCTATCGTGCCACGTTTAGTTGTAATGATGAAGCCCTTTGCAGTTAATGAAATCTCTATTATGTCTACCTCCTCCTTAGTCGTTATATTATAAACAACGCCTTCAGCTTCAAGCATTGCATCTACCTTCACTATAGGCCTCTTCCTTTCCTTAAGTAAGCTCGCTTCTTGATATCCGCTAATCCCAACCCCTATCAATTGAGCGCTTGCTACGGCTACGGATGTCAACGTCAGCGTTAATAGGATTAAGGCCAAGGCAGCCCTCTTCATATTCGACACCCGATCATCATACGACGGCCTTCGTTTTAAGCTTTTCGTCCAAAGGAGGTGACGACGTTATCCTTTTCGTTAATAACGCATACTGCTTAAGGATGAGAACGACTCCCTTAATCGCTCCTTCGAAGGTCTATGAAAAGCTCATTTAAAGGGCCTTTCCGATAAAGAGGCCTCCCTTAAGGCCCTCAAAATGATGACGGCTGCCACGTGACTACAGACGCCCCTCCTTTGAAACCCAGGGCAATCGCAAGCGACCCTTCCATCCACTTGAACGCTTAAGGTATAAGTCCCATGGTCGCCTATTACGTTATAACGACCTCCTCCTAACGGCTTAACCCTGCCAGTCTTCACGAGGCGTTCCGCCTTTTCAACCAACTTCTCCAAAGGCATTCTATTCATAAGTGTGAAGCGTTAACCGCCTATTAAGGCGCCCCTTAAGCGCAGCCAACTTTAAACGCTAAGGTCTTTAACTGCGCGAAGGTAAGCCGTCGCTTTAACGGTGAAGCATCTACTGAGGAAAGCCTTTTATATGGCTTTACTCTCCCTAAGGAGGGGTCTTAAGTGCCATCTAAGGGAAAACGCATCGTCCGTTGCCCAAGTTGTTATTTCGCCTTCGATATATCGTACGGAAGGGCTATGGCTTGCTCAGGTTGCATCTCCCTCGTCCAATGCGATATGGTTAAATGCCCGAAGTGTGGATACGAGTTCCCATTGTCCCCAGGTAGAAAAAGGCTGCTTTAAGTTGGACAAGTGCAGCTCGGCTTTAACGTTTCCCCTTACTTAAGCCCTTGCTTTAATGAGTAAAGCGGTTCTTCTAGCCTCTATACACAATTGACATACTTCAAGTGGAATATCATCAATTTCAACGTTGCAAATCCAATAGTCAACGAACATACAATTCGCCCTTTTCCGTTCAACATCTTCATTCCCCTTGAGTTCAACCTCGCCCTCTTTAAGCGAAGTAAACGAACGCTCATGCTTTAACGCGTTTGATTTAACGATATAATGATCCTCGGCTTGATCGGCTGCTACGATCCTTCCTCGCTTCCGCCTTAACGTAATGGCCCCTTTCGGCTTCAACTTCAACGAAGCGACGATGTTCGTAAAGCTTAAATAAAGAAGCGCTGCGATAGTGCCCCCCATTATGCTGCTTAAGAGAGGAAAAGCAGTTAGCAACTCGGGCCTGGCGAAGCGAGGAGCGTTTAACAAAAGCGTAATCCAATACGATAAAAGGCCTATAGCTATCGAGAAGTAAACGATGCTAGATGCCTTGTTGACGTTTGACGAACTCAAAAGCTCATTTCACCGTTAACCGAAGCCTGCTATTATGGCTCTTAACTTAATGTTGACAGTCGCCGCTTTCTCGCCAGTAGCGAATACAACCCTTAAGTCGTACTTCACAGGGGCAAGTGGACTAGGGACCGTTAACGTGAACTCATCATAAGGCACGTTGATAGTGAGCGTAGCCTTAGGCTTTCCTTCGACTTTTCCAGGCTTTCCATCACTCACATAAACTTCAACTACGAGCGACTTAAAAACCTCGTAAACATCAGGATCAGGAAGTATGAGTTCAACCTTCACTCTGATTTTATCACCAGCAGCAAATCCTCCCTTTGTAAAATCCAAGGTTGTTACATTATCAAAAATCACTACTCCTGTGCTTTCAGTTGGAACAGTAGCTTTAACATCAGCTATACTAAC
>WUQV01000046.1 GCA_009889585.1 Candidatus Bathyarchaeota archaeon
ATCGGGAGAATGATGGGTAGGGTAAGAGGGTACGTGCTGGAGGAAGAGGAGGTGGGGGAGCGCGGATCGTAGAAGTTACCTTGTTGTTTAAGAGCCTAAGGCGTGTTTGACGTAGCCCGTCTGTAAACGTTAAAAAAGGCTTTTAAGTTCGTCCTTAATCGTTGCGTCAGATGAAATGACCCTAATCGACTTGATGACGTCCAAGGGGCCCGACTTAGGCCTTCGCCTCAAGGCCTTGAAGAAGGCCGGCGAGCACAAACCTTACGATTGCTATCAATGCGCTCGTTGTTCCTCAGGTTGCCCTTCGATGAAGCTGTTGGAGCTAAAGCCTCATGAGGTCGTAGGCCTCGTCAGGATGGGCTTCGTCGAGGAGGTCATCGAATCCGGGATGGCGTGGGCTTGTGCCTCCTGTTTAAAGTGTAAGGAGAGGTGCCCGCAGGATGTCGCGCCAGCGGACTTGATGTTGGCGTTGAGGAACCTAGCCTTTGAGATGGGCAAGGAGGTTCCTGAGGCCTATACGAGGATTTTAAGCGAAGTGATGGAGTTCGGGTTCGTACAAAGGCCTCAAGAGGTCTTAACTAAGCGGCTTGTGAGGGTGAACCGTGAGAGGCTAGGGCTACCGAAGATGCCTGAGCCAAGCGAGAGGTTCAAGTCAACCTTCCTAAGGGCCTTAGAGGAGCTTTAGGTGTTCGCTTTGAAGGTCGCCGTCTTCTGGGGATGCATAACGCAAACGTCGCAATATGCTTGTGAGCTATCCGTCAGGAGGATTATGAAGGAGTTGAACGTCGAACTGGTAGACTTAGAAGGAACTTCATGCTGTGGGACGCCGATAAAGAGCGTAAGCGCTTATGCCTCGATTTACTTAGCGGCGAGGAACCTCGCGATCGCTGAGGCGACTGGATTAACGGATCTGTTAACCGTATGTAACGGCTGCCATCTTTCGTTTACAGAGGCCATGCGCTTCTTGAAGGCAGATGAGGCCTTAAGGGCGAGGGTAAGCTCGTTGATGAGCGAAGAGGGCCTTACGTACGAGGGCTCGGTTAACGTTTGGCACGTCATGGACTTCTTACACGACGTGATTAAGAAGGAGGCGATAACGAAGGCCGTAAAGCGGTCGTTGAAAGGGCTGAGGTTGGCCGTTCATTACGGCTGTCATATCATTAGGCCAAGCCCGTTGGGGCGGCCGGACGACCCAGAGGAGCCTAGGAAGCTTGATGACTTAGTCGAATGGATAGGCGCCGTAAGCGTCAACTATTCAGAGAAGCTCGACTGTTGTGGAGCGATGCTCATGTTGTCACGCCCTGACGGAGCCCTTACGATGGCTGGATCGAAGCTTAAGGCGTTAAGAGAGTGTGATGTCGACGGGCTAGTCGTGATATGTCCTTCTTGTCATCGAATGTTCGACGAAAGGCAACGAAGCGCAGGGGCGGCGGTAGGGGTCGACGTGCGCGTACCGACCTTATACTATGCGCAATTGCTCGGCATATCGATGGGCATCGATGAGGAGGAGTTAGGGTTACATTTAAACAGAAGCCCTGTTGACGAGCTGTTATCGAAGGTGAAGGATGCCTTATCGCCTTAAAGGATGATGTTGAAATTTAAGCTCGTCGTCAAACGTGATAAGGAGCCTTACGCACCACCCTAATCATCGAGGATGAAATGCATTAAGGTTTGAAGCAATGACGACCATTAAGATAGGCCTATCGATGCTTCACTGCCTTAACGAGCCATTCCATGCGATGTTAAGGCGCCTATCTAAGCTGGAGGAGCTTGACGTACGTTATATCGAACTCGTCGACGATGGCCTTCACTCGTTAGATGGTAGGAGGGTTAAGGCCTTAAGGGAGTTGGCAGTTGAAAAGGGCTATGAACTCTTCGTCCACGCGCCATTCGCCGACATAAACATCGGGTCGCCTAACAAGGCGCTTAGGAACGTCATGTTAAAGAGGCTTGAGAGGTCGATCGCTTACGCTGATGAGCTCGATAGCCCGTTATGGGTGTTCCACCCGGGCTTTAAGACGGGTTTGACGCACTTCTACCCCGGCCTTGAATGGGAGGCGAACTTAAGCTCAGTTAGGCATTTGTTTAACGTAGCTAAGGAGCGAGGCATGAGGGTAGCCATCGAGAACTTGCCAGAGCCGC
The DNA here is from genome assembly GCA_009889585.1 of Candidatus Bathyarchaeota archaeon. GTDB lineage: Archaea > Thermoproteota > Bathyarchaeia > Bathyarchaeales > WUQV01 > WUQV01. Next base: position 2,143 of record WUQV01000046.1, read on the forward strand.
TTCCGGCGTTGTTAAAGAGCGTTGACGACTTCCTCGCATTTTATGATGAATTGAATGAAGATGTTAGCTTGGCGCTTGACGTTGGACATGCGAACTTAAATGGCCAAATAGACCTTTTCCTTTCTACGTTTCGAGATAAGATCATACATATGCATGTAAGCGATAATGATGGAAGGAACGATTCACATTCAGGAATAGGCTACGGTATGATCGATTGGAGGCGCGTAATGAAGGCCATAAGGGGAATTAAGTTCAACGGAGTAGTTATGTTGGAGTCGGTTGAAAAGGTTGAGGAGAGCCTTGAGAGGTTACGTCAACTATCGCTTCGAAGGCCTTAAAGGTGGATGAATTGGACCTTCGGATAACGTTCCTCGGAACCTCAGGGAGCATTCCTACACCTAAGCGTAACCTTCCAGCTGTTGCCATCAAAAGGGCGGGCGAGCTCTTCCTCTTCGATTGCGGCGAGGGGACTCAACGCCAAATGTTCTCAGCTAAAGTCGGCTTTAAGCCTAAGATGTACGTCTTCATATCCCATATGCACCTAGACCATATATCAGGTTTATTCGGATTAATACACACGTTGAACTTGTTGAACCATAAAGGCATCCTGCAGATTTTCGGGCCTGAGGGGCTTTCGGATTTCATTGGATCAGCTGTTAAGATGGCGAAATTGGAGCCGAGCTCGCCCTTACGAGTGGAGGTAAAAGAGGTCGCGGATGGGCTTGTGCATCGAGGTAAGGACTACAGCATTTACGCGGCTTCGATCGACCATACGGTTCCGTGCTTTGCTTATGCGCTCGTGGAGGACGAGCGCCCTGGGCGTTTTTACCCTGATAGGGCTAAGGAGCTCGGCGTTCCGGAAGGCCCTCTTTGGTCTCGGCTTCAAAAGGGGTTATCCGTATCCCTCCCGGACGGAAGGGTCGTCAAGCCGGAGGACGTCTGCGGCCCTAAGCGACCCGGTAGGAAGGTGGTCTATTGCAGCGATACTAGGCCGATTCGATCCATTGTGAGGTTAGCCGAAGGCGCCGACGTCTTAATTCACGAGGCGACGTTCGACGACGAAATGGAGGGGAAGGCGTTAGAAGGTGGACATTCTACGCCTAGCCGAGTCGCGGAATTAGCGAAGGAAGCTGGCGTAAAACGATTAATATTAACTCACATAAGCGCTCGTTACGAAGACCCTAACGTACTCCTTCATCAAGCTAAGAGGATATTCCCAGCGGTTGAAGTAGCCGAAGACTTTATGGAGGTAGAGGTTCCACTTCTAGGGTGAATGAGGCCTCTTCGCCTTCTTTTAACAATTCCAGCGCTTACGACCGTTACTTAACGATACCTTCACATAAAGCACGTTTAAGTTGGAATTTAATCCTATTACTTAAACCTCCTCAGATCCAATAGCTCATTCCTCAACGTCTCCTTTAAGGCCCTTACGTGCTCTTCCTTCCTATCCCTTTCGAATATGAACGTCTCGCAGGCATGCTCAAGGCCTCCTTCGTTAAAATCACCTCAAGGGTTCATTCCCCAAGCGCGTATTATCTCCTTGAGTAGCTCTATGCGGCTCCTCCTTTGCTCTAAGTAAAGCTTTAAATACTCAACGGCTTCAGCACCTATGAACGCATCATAGTCGCAATACTTACCCTAGTTATTTCAGATTCCACATGTATGTGAGCTGGTAAAATTATGACCTTCTCGCGTAAGTTAGCCATCTCCAAAAGCTTCGTCAATTCCTTCGGTCGAGGAGCCCATGCTCGTATACGTGCCCGTCCGGAAGCTTGAAGAGCATTTCGATCTTGAAGCGCCTCGATGGGCATGAGAAGATCGAGCTTACGACGAGCGAGGAAGAGATAAAGCGTAAAACCTCTCCTCCGTCAAGCTACGAGGAATTCGTAGAGAGGGATAGGATGGTGCGTGATCGTATGATTAAGGCTTTAAGCCGATAGGCATAAGATGGACGTAGGATCCACCATGCAAGGCTTTTCGACATAACCATTAACGCCTTATTGCGGCAGGCGACGATCCTGACGATATCTTTGAAGCTCTGCGGATAAAGCAATAAAAAGGAGAGCTTCTTGATTTAGCTAGACCTACTCGTATGATATCTTCTCTTCCATCTTCAGGCAGGGGAAAGGAATCTTCGCAAAACGAAGGTTTACTTGAATAAGGGCAGATATGAGGTATTGACCGTTTAACCTCCCCGCAAAACCAAATCAAAGGCGGGTACTTGCGTAAGGAAGCCTCGGTGAGCTCGCGGTCATAACCACGCATAGTCTTAAGGGCCTCTTGAACATCTTCAGGACTATAGTTAAAGCACCTTCGGAGGAAATTAGCAAATAACACTAGCTCTGACTCTGAGGGGGCTTCGATACCTTTTTTCACACAGTCATCTATCGCTTTTATACACGGTGGGAGCTCTTTAATACGAGTACCTCGAACTTCTTCCAATCTTTCGTAGATTATAGGGACTAGAGACTCAGGCCTCAATATATGTATGCCATATCGCCTGTAGAACGAATTTCTTATTTTCCGTTTCATCATCATATGTTGCAAAGTATTCTGTTTTATATTCGCATGCAAATGCTAGATGTAAAGCATCTGTAGGGTCTGCTTTGAACTCACGCATAATATCAAACGCCTTAATCGAACTTCTAGCAAACTCTTCAGGCCCAGGTATACGCATATGCAAGCCTTCAATCTTAGCAACGGTGATAAATGTTTTCATTAAATTTTTCATTCTTTCTAAGAGTACGTCTGGGCTTACTCCTAACTCTTTTTCTCTCTAAACCTTCTGGACTCGCTGAGAAACACCTCATATATTGTAACTATTGTCGTTATAAGTTTATATTCACCTCCAGAGGCTAGCTCTTGTAGAAATACGGAATAAGGGCGTCTTCTTTTAATGATATCCCATAAGATGTTGGTATTAATGTAAACAGAAGGAGCTTGATAGGCCATTATTCATCCATGATTCCATTGAACCTATTATGTCGTGGGAATGGGCCATCTTTTTAGAGCTTCTTCCACTATTTTTGCAACAGGCAAAGGCAGATACTCGTCTAAGAGGTTGACTATTTTTTCGCTACTATCCTTAGGGATTTTAAATTTGGATAAAAACCCTAACCCTGCTTCAGTAATTCTATAAGAACGTTTAGGAATGATCCTGCCAGTCGCCGATATTCCGGTTTCTTCTATAACTTCAAGAAAGCCTAGGTCTTTCAGAAAGCCTAGGTCTTTCGCCAGCTCTTCGCTATATGGGCCGAAATAATATGAGTCAAAACTATAAGTAAAGGGGATTTTCTCCTCCCTTGCAAGGAAAACAAGCTTTTGCAGCCTTACTGCTCCCTCTATAGCCCCCTCCTTAGTTCGTTCCCCTCCCTCCCTAATGATATATAGGAGATATATGATATCCCAAGTTTTATCTGAAATCATCTGAAATCGACGTATCTTCAGAGGAAAAGTCCTATAAAAGCTTTGGCCCTTTTACCGAGGATCAGCGCGCCTAACGCCTCCTAGCCTCCTTCCCAACCTAGTCGCCCAACTCAGGAGCGTCTACGTCTGCCAACCTGACCCTTCCAACAGGGAAGGCGTCCAACGTGTCGCCGTCGACCACCTTGTAAACCGATCTTGGGTTAACGAATTCCTTCAAGGCGAAAGGCATGGGGAACGCCATTCGTACTTAGCTTTGACGATCGGAAGGGGGTTGGCATAGCACGGTCTTCAATGCCTTGCGGCGGCCGCGAGAAACCCGAAGGATTAAATTCTAATTCAAAGGTATTTTAGCTTCGCCTTGAGTGGAAGGCCTCTTCCGATATCCCGAACTCCTCTCGAAGGCACGATCCCCTTCGTCAAACAGCTGTTCGAAAGGGCGGCTTCGCCAGCGACGGCCTAACTCGTGGCCTATTTCGACGACTCAACGCTTTTGGGATATTATGCGCGTATAGCCGCCCTCTCGAAGGACGCCCTCACCTCTTTAGGGACTATGAACCGACCCGTCGAGCGGCAAGCCCGTCATCGTCAATTGCCTCTTTTTAACTCCGAATTTGCCGAGAGGGCGGAATAACTGCGGAGATGACGAAAGCATATAACATGGTTAAGCGTATCAACAAACGGAGTGACGGGTTTCAAGCCTAAAGGCTTAATCGAGAAACTTCGGCAAATCTTCGAGGAAGAACATAAGGTCGAGGTAGCCGTCCTCTTCGGCTCTTTCGTTAGACAAGAGGAAGTCGGGCTTAGCGACGTCGACATAGCGTTCGAAGGCCCCGTAGTTGAAGCAGAGCTTTTAATGAGGCTCTCGGAATTTTTAAACATACCGACGGAGCGAATCGACCTCCTTCCCCTCGGGCGCCTGCCGACGAAGGTATTGGCTAGGGCGCTAAGCGAAGGCATCATCCTGACTTGCAAAAGGCCCGACTTGTTTAACGCCATCGCGTCAAAAGCCGCCATCGAGCACCCTGAGGTAATGGAGCTTTACAGGTTAAACCGAGATTATCTCTTGGACCCCAAGGGAGCCATAGACGAGATCAGAGTCCTCGACTTGCTCTTCAACATCGCCCAAAGGGCCAGGACGCTCAAAGCCCTTGTAGAGGCCCGTCGGCCGGAGGAGTTCGACGGCGATCCCATCTTAGACTCGGCTTTGCGCTGGCTCGTTTACGAAGTAGTTCAATCGATGATCGACGTATGCGCTCACGTGGCAACCAGCTTGAGGCTGGCGATAGCGGAATCCTATAGGGATTATGTGGTTACCTTGGTCAAAGCTGGCGAAATGCAACGTGAGCTAGGGCTTGTCTTAGAGGATTACGCAATGCTTCGAAATCGACTTGCTCATAGGTATGGGTTCGTGGGAACGAAGGAATTGGTGGAGAGGTCAAGAAAGCTTGTCGACGTGCTCGTACGGGACTTCGAGTCGTGGGCGCGTGAGATGATTAAAAAGCATGGCCGTTGAGTTTTAAGCCTCCGTGAATACAGAATTTCCTCCTCCCTCGATTGTTAGGCTTGTTATCTTAGAGGAGGTAGCGTAGGAGGCGCTTAGAGCTAAGCGTGAGGTCTTGAGAGTTATCAGCCTATCGCGATAGGAATGCAGAGGAGGCGAAAATCCCCACGGGCGAAGTCACGCTTGATCGCCGAAGATTAACCTTATATTCTAGATTGTCTCAGCCTCTTCATGTGGCGACCCTTCTAGTGAAGAACTTGCCCGAGGAAGTTCTCAAAGAGCTGAAGAAGCTGAAAGTGGAGCTAGGCTGCAGGACTTGGGCTGATCTGCTAACGAAGCTAGTCGAAGAGAGGAAGGCGTTTTCGCTTAACGAGGACGACTTTGAGAGGATGAAGGCCGGCGTCGCAGGATTTTTAGAGCTAAGGGCCGTCGTTTCGAGTAAATGGAAAGGGCCCCCGTCCGTCATCGAAGAAATGAGGAAGTCGAGGGGAAGCGAGTTCGGTTAAGCGCTTGCTCACCTTAGATGCGAACGTATTCGTCGCGGCTTTAAAAGAGGATGAGCCTTACAGCAACGAGTGTTTTAAGGTACTTAAAAGAATCCCAGCTGAGCTCGTTCTCTCCGAGCCGAGCGTTGTTTATCAAGAGGTCTGCGGGACTTTGGCGAGGAAAGTCGGCATCGACGTGGCTGATCTAGCGAAGCGACAGCTCGACTTGATGATCCACCCGAAGCTCCTTTTCAACTGCAACAAATCCTTCTGCATTTCTGCCTACCCCCTTTGCTATGAATATGACATCTACGCGATAGACGCCCTTTACCTCAAGGTAGCACTTGAAATTAATGCTGATTTAGTATCGCTCGATGAAAGCTTTGTAAAGAAGGTTAACGCCAAAGGAGCCGCCGTCAAAGCTTACCATCCGTCGGAGCTGCTTTAGCTCTTTAGCCGGAAGATTAGCCGGAAGAAGCGCTGCCGTTAAGCTGTTACTTTAGCAGAGGCGAAGCTTCTCAGCTTATAAAGCTTATGGGCTCGGAGCCGTGCTGAGAAGGAGGGCTATCTGAGGGGAGGGCTTGGGCTACGTTTACATCGATGTAACGGTGGTCGGAAAGGAGCGAAAGTCGTAAAGGCCCTAGCGAATACGGGCTCCGCCTATCTCGTTCTTAATTCAGCGACCGTAAAGGAGGTAGGCCTTTTGCCAACGCCTTACGAAGCCGAGCTAACGTTAGCCGATAAAAGGAAGGTGAAGGCGAAGCTTTACATCGGGGAGGCCGAAGCTAAAGGAAGGAGGGGCCCGATTTTAATCGCTGAATTCGACGTTCCGATGCCCTTATTGGGTGTATTCGCCCTTGAAACGCTAGGGTTGAAGCCTAACCCGTTGACAGGCGAGCTGGAAGTTGTAGGGCCGGAGGGCGGCTACTTGCTCTAACGGTCGGCGGCGCACAATAAGCTCTTCAGCTCGTTGAAGTCGTTAACGTCCTTGCCGAAGTACACGAACTTCACGCGGCCGACGAACCGAACGATATCCGCTACGTGCAAATCCCTATCGTCGACGTAAATTACCCTCTCCGGTTCGATTTCGACGTTGAGATCGGCTTTAACCCTCTTTAGAAGGGACTTAAGCATCTCATGCTTCCTAGGGTGGAATTCGATGAAATGATAGTCAAATAAGCCTTCTAATGAAAAAGCTCTAAGCGCCTCTAAAGCTATCGCTGGCTCGTTCCAACTGAGCGTAGAGATGATGGCGCCGTGTTCCTTAGCCCACGAGAGGAACTCCTTAACTCCGCTCCTCAGGACGACTTTAACTCCCAAGGAGTCCTCTATCACGTCGTTTGCTACCCTTCTGAAGGGGGTCTTCAGGCTCGTTACGTCCTCATGATCCCACACTGTGCCGTCGAGGTCTATGGCTAGTAACCACATCGCCATACTCATCGCGTCAACTATATTTTAAGGGCCTGATGGATAACGTTAGCTTTAGCGAGTTAAGAAGAGTTGAGGTCAAGCGCGTCCCGCCCATCCAAAAGCGAGGATGCGAACAGTCAACTGGCTTTTAACCCGGCGACAAACTTCGCCCTTGACGTAAGACGGCCTTCTAGCGCTTCCTTAACACCTTAACTTCTCGAAGTGGACGCTTTAACTTATAACACCTCTAGCCTCCTTTATGAGATCTATGATTTTCTTTACAAACCTATTGAAAATCTCTTGGCCCTTCTCCTTAGTGGCTAAACTCGGCCTTCCGAAGACCCCTGATTCAGTCGGCCTCCACTTAGCGATTACCTCTAACCCTTTCTTCAACTTCTCATCGGTTATTTCCTTTAACTTAACGCGATCAGGCGCTAAGTAAAGCATTAATGACGTTTCAATCTCGCCTGCATGAAGATCATCCCTCGTTTCGATTACATCAGATAAGTCAACATCCTTAGGCGTCATTAAGTATACAAAAACATCCTTTCTCCTTTTCAAGAACCTAGCTGCTTCCTCAATTGCAATAATATGAGCATTTCCTCCATGAGCTGTAAATAAATATAATCTCTTAAATCCTTGATCATATAAGCTACTTAATATATCATATATAAACCTCTTAAAGCTATTAAATGTCACACTAATAGTCCCAGGATAAGCAGCAGTAGATCTACAAACGCCATAACATATTACTGGAGCTATGAGCACTTCAATCCCTTTACTAACTTCCTCTGCTATGCGCTCTGCAATAAAAGCATCTGTTGAAAGCTGTAAATGGTAACCATGCTCCTCAATAGAACCTATGGGAATAAGAATATCATCATATTTAATTAAGTACTTTTCAACTTCCTTCCAACTCAAATCCCATAACTTCATAAGTCATCACCACTTTCTTAATCAATCTTTTAATAATCTTTAAGTTCCCCAGCCAAACGCTCCTTCTTTTTTCCACGTATAATTCTAACTTCTTCGATTCCTTAAGGGTTAACCCAGCTTCCTTTAACTCATTTAAGCTGAAGCCCCTCCCCGTCCTTTTAACCGTAGTAATTTTAGCTGGGCTCCTCACGTACGACGAGGCGTTTTTCATACGAAAGCCTTCTTAAAACGTCCGTCTTAAAAGCTCTTCTTCGACGAGGGCAACGCTTAGCGTGCGAACCCATCGAAGGATTGAACGAAGATCGGTTATGCTTAAACGCTTAATCCCTATATAGGACTGAAAGAAAGCTGAGATGACGGCGGATGCCTAGTAGGGACGAGGCGAGGCTCGAGGTACAACTGCGAGTGGCTGACGCTCGTCAAAGGGACGTAGGTAGGGGGATCGCTAGGATCGACTACAAAACGATGCAGAAGTTAAAGATAGAAGCTGGAGACGTAATAGAGATAGTCGGAAAGAGGACGACGGCAGCCATCACCTGGCCTGCTTACGCTGAGGATCAAGATAAGGACGTCATACGTATCGATGGGTTCATCCGTAGGAACGCTGGCGTTTCGATAAACGAGTACGTTATCGTCAAGCCGGCTAAATTAAAAGACGCCTCAAGCGTGACGCTCGCGCCAGTAGGAATGTCTTTAAACGTCGACGAGGAGTTCACGAACTTCGTTAAGAGCCGCTTGATGGAACGACCTCTTGTAGAAGGGGATACCGTTCCCGTAATGATGTTAGGCCATACGGTCTCGTTCACCGTCGTCAGGACGAGGCCTCATGGCGTTGTTCGCATGACTTACGACACGGCCGTCGAGGTTCTTAGCGAACCAGCCCCTGAGCTTAAGGGCGTTCCTCGAATCACTTACGAGGACATCGGAGGGCTCCACGAGGAGATACAACGGATTCGTGAGATGGTTGAGCTTCCGTTACGACATCCGGAGGTATTCCAAAGGCTAGGGATAGAGCCGCCGAAGGGCGTCCTATTGCACGGGCCGCCCGGATGTGGGAAGACTTTGCTCGCAAAGGCCGTGGCGAACGAAGCTGAGGCTAACTTCCTCTCGATAAACGGACCAGAGATCATGTCCAAGTTTTACGGGGAAAGTGAAGCGAGGCTCAGGGAGATATTTCAACAAGCTCAACAAAAGGCCCCTAGCATAATCTTCATCGACGAGATAGACGCTATCGCCCCGAAGCGCGAGGAGGTCACGGGCGAAGTTGAACGAAGGGTCGTGGCTCAGCTTTTGGCACTAATGGACGGCCTTGAGGAAAGGGGCAACGTTATAGTCATCGGAGCGACGAACCGCCCTAACGCCGTAGACCCTGCCTTAAGGAGGCCTGGGAGGTTCGATCGTGAGATCGAGATAGGCGTGCCGGATAAACGAGGGCGTTTCGAGATCCTTCAAATACACACGAGAGGCATGCCCCTTTCCAGCGACGTCGACCTAAGGAAGCTCGCCGATATAACCCACGGTTACACTGGCGCCGACATAGCGGCTTTATGCCGTGAGACGGCCATGAAGGCCCTTAGGCGTTACTTACCGGAGATAAACTTAGAGGAGAGGAGGATCCCGCCGAGCGTTTTGGAGAAGATGGAGGTAAGAATGGGGGACTTCTCGGAGGCTTATAAGGAGATAACGCCGACGGCGATGAGGGAGGTTTACGTCGAGGTTCCAACGGTTCGTTGGGAGGATATAGGAGGATTAGAGGACGTTAAACAAGAGCTTAAGGAAGCTGTCGAATGGCCTTTGAAGAACCCTGAAGCGTTCAAGAGGATGGGCATACGTCCGCCGAAGGGCATCCTCCTGCTCGGCCCGCCCGGCTGCGGTAAAACGTTACTGGCGAGAGCTGTCGCAACAGAGAGCGAGGCGAACTTCGTATCGATTAAGGGGCCGGAGGTCTTCTGCCTTCCAGCGGATACGAAGGTCTTAACTCGTGAAGGTATTAAGACCGTGGCAGAAGTTAGCGAGGAGGATGAAATCCTAGCAGCCGATGAGGGTGGGACTCCGACTTTCTCGAAGATAATTCATAAGTGGGCCTCCGGTAGGCGGAGGATACTCGCGATAAAGCTCAATAGCGGCTTTGAGCTTCGAGTTAGTGAGGATCATAGGATAAAAGTAAGGTTGGCCGACAGCAACGAGGCTTTTATCCCGGCGAAGGGCTTACGCTTAGGTGATGTTGTACTAGGACTACGAAACCTAGAGGAAATCCTTCAAAGGGTCAAGGGGGCCCTGGAGGACCGTTCTAGAGAGCTTGAAAACGCGTTGAAGTTCGAGGCGAATCACGTGGTCGTGGCCATTGAGCGATCAGGTGAGGAGGAAACTTACGACATAGAGACGTCCACATCCAACTTCGTCATACTACCAAGCCTTGTGATAGTTCACAACAGCAAATGGGTCGGCGAATCTGAAAGGGCAATAAGGGAGGTATTCAGAAAGGCTCGTATGGCGGCTCCAGCGGTCATATTCTTCGACGAATTTGACGCTTTAGTGCCACGTCGAGGCTTAGGCTACGGCGATAGCGGCGTAACGGAACGAGTCATAAGCCAGCTTTTGACCGAGGTTGACGGCCTCGTGACGTTAGAGGACGTAGTCGTTATCGCTGCTACTAACCGTCCGGACATAATCGACCCAGCCTTATTAAGGCCAGGCCGTTTCGATAAATTGATTTACGTCCCACCTCCTGACGAAAAGGCGAGGATGGAGATATTCAAGATATACGTGAAGGATATGCCGTTGGCGAAGGACGTGAATTTAAACGAATTAGTAGGGCTGACGAAGGGCTACAGCGGAGCTGATATCGAGGCCTTATGCCGAGAGGCAGCTTTAAACGCGTTAAGGCGCGACATAAGCGCTAAGGAGGTTACGAAGGCCGACTTCAACAAGGCCTTGGAGATGATCGGGCCTAGCTTGCCGCCTGACGTCGACCAATGGTACAAGCCCTTCTTAAGGCAAGTCCGTCGAGCTCAAAAGCCGACGACGCCCGTCGCTTGAGGTAGCGCCTTGAGCAAAGCCCATTGGAGGCCCCATCCTTTACACACGACCGTCATCGACTTGTTAAGCCATAAGGGCGCTATGACGGATACGGAGTTATTGAAGCTAGTGCGCGAAACGATAGGAGACGTTAGCTCGAGCGAGTTAAACCGCGTTTTGTTGAAGCTGGAGCTTAACGGCTTGATTTACGTCTCTAGCTTAGCTCGAGGCGAGCGTAGGGTTGAGCTAAGGACGAGGTAGTTAGCGCTTGACACTCTCCACGACTAAGATTCTCGCTTCTGGCATCGATGCCTTCGAAGCGAAGGCTGTGCCACCAGCCCGTTATCCCTATCCCGTACGGGACTCGGGATTATCGGCACCTTCAATGGGTGCGTCGTCCTGTCTCCGCCTTAACGGCAGGCCGTCTCCCTCAGATCCCGACGGATAAAATGATGAGAAAGCATTTTATAAGCTTAACGCCATCCATCCCCTAACTAAAGCTAGGGGTTTTCTGGCTAACTTTTTGTAACCCTAAAGAATACCCATCAAGCACCACTCTTTGAATTCTAATTAAGTTGAACACCTCGATTGGCGCATCAAGCCAGAATTCGAAGGCGCTTATATGGTTAAGTACGCAAAGTTAATTTATCTAATGCGTGCAAGTGAATAGCGGCCCTCCAAGCATATATAACAGCTGTGAAAATCGCATGAATTAATATCCCGATCAATGAGTAAAGCGGCCCTCCTAAGAGGGCTCCGGCTAAGATATAGACGTTGTAAACGTTCCTCCTGCCAGCAATCCTTCTGAACGATCGTTCGAACTTCCCGTATACATCCAGGCTTACGCCAGTCGCCCTGCTGAAGTAATCGTAGCAGGACCTGTAAAAGGCCATGATCGCTATCGCTACAGCGGCTAACAGAAGCGGAAGCAGCCCTTCCATTCGGCTTAGGAACGAGGAAAGCGCAATAAGCCATGAGAACTCGAACAACAAGTCGAAGGGATGCTCCAAAAGCCCTAACTTCGTCGGACGAAGACGAACCCTTGCTAATTTACCGTCTAATCCGTCCATCACCCCTACGGCGAACGTTAAAATGGATCCGATTAACAAATTCCCCGTGAGGAACAAGGCGGTCACGAGGTAAGCTAAGGCGTTCGTCGCGATCGTCAGCTGGTTCGGGGTTATCCTCGAATCGCAAATGCGATATACAATCGCGTTCTCCAAAGGGCGGTTAAAATAATGCGACACGAAGTCGGAAGCCCCTCGTCCCTTTTGAGATCGTTCGACCAATACCCTCCTAGCCAACCTAAGGTCCTCTTCTGTATCCACGTCCACCCAATAACATCCGCTTACGTCGAGCACTTTAGCGCCTCCATCCTTAGCGATGAGCCGAACGCAATCCATTAACTCCGTCGCCCCTAGCTTCACAGCTTCATCTGCATATGTAAACACCTTTGGTGAACAAAGGAATATCCCTATGTCTACGCAATTCCAATCATTTATTGATCTACCAATATCGATTATCGCTCCATTACGCTCTAGCACCTTCACATCATCAAGGGAGTGTTCAACTCTATCAACTGATAAAGTTAGAATCCCATTAATATCAAAGCTAAAAAGCCTCCTTACTATCTCTGGATCAAATAGATGATCTCCCATGCAAAGGATGAAGTTTCGATCGAACGATCCTTTAGCAGCTAAAAATGAATATAAATTCCCCTTCTTCCAATCATTCGCCACTATATAATTAACGTTCAACCCAGCGTAACTTTCGCCTATGCATTCACGAACGGCCTCCCCTTCGTGGCCTATGACGACGTAAACGTCCTTAATTTCTACCTCCTTAAGCCCTAAGAGGATCCTTCCTAACAATGGAATGCCGGCGATTCGAATGATCGTTTTATGCTTCGCTCGACCCCTTAGCCTAGTGCCCTCTCCGGCGGCTAATATTAAAGCCGGGGTTGAACCATCGCTAGCTTTCTTCACGTCAAGCTTTAAGCGATACGGCTTAAGAGCCTTTGTACGTCTTAACGCAGGCGTTATAAAGCTCCTATCGTCGAAATCGTTCGAATTCTCTTGAGTTCGTCCTTAAAATATTCAAGCTTAAAGTCGGACGAACTTAAATCGAAATGACGTATGCCCTTCGTCGTTAAGAGCTTAACGTTATAATAGCCGTTTAAACGTTCAAAGTCGACTCAGCCTTAAGGCCATCAAGACATCAAAGCGCTTAAAGGCTAGGCGTCAAGGGGCTTCTCCCTCGTAAACTATCGATCAAACAGTCTATCGTTAGCGCTTAACGCGCTCGCCTCACGCTTATATGCCACGCGAGCCATTCGACTGGCCCAGGGGTTCCGTAAGCTGATAGAGGTCGTGTTGCTAGCCGTAAGCGCCGCCATCATGGTTGCCTCTATGCTTTTGGCTTTAATGATAAAGGAGGAAGTTATAACTTCTCGCCCTCTTTATGTAAAGGATGTCGAAGAATCAAAGTTTAATAAGGATATTTTAGAAAATGTTATTCATAGACCATATGAGGCTCATGTAGAAGAGAGGATTGATGGGAAGGAGCTTGATAAGTTAATAAGTCATCGTGAAGAGGCCTTAGGGATGAAGGAGGAGATATCTGAAGATCATTCGATCGCAACGCTACTGGACCTTAAAGCCATGAAGGAAGACCTCACTAAGTTATTTAATGAACGCTTTGAGAAGTTAAGTCAAGAAATAGAAGAGTTGAAGAAAGGATTCGTTAAACGACCTGATGAGGTGAAAGAGGCGGTCAAATCGACTAATAAACTACAGGCTCTAACGCCTTCCTTAAAGGAAGGTAAAAGGCCTTGTGAGCGATCAGAAAACGCCGAGGAAATAACGCTTAATCGAAGGATCGAGGAAGTAATGGCCGAAGTAGAAAAGGCCTTGAGGAAGCTGGAGCAGATGGACGTTGAGCTTCAAGAGCCAGAGGGAGAGACGCGAGGCCGCTAAGAGGGCTGCTGCAGCTGAAGCCGTAAAGCACGTTGAAGAAGGCTTCGTCGTAGGGCTCGGAAGCGGTAGCACGGCTGCGTACGCGATCGAGGGAATAGGAAGGAGAATTCGCGAGGAAGGCATAAGGGTCCTAGGGATCCCTACCTCCTATCAAGCGTACTTATTAGCCCTTAAACACGGCATTCCGTTGACGACGTTAGATCAAAACGTTAACGTGAACCTTACGATCGATGGAGCTGATCAAGCCGATAGGAACTTGAACTTAATCAAGGGCTACGGCGGGGCCTTGTTAAGGGAGAAGGTCGTAGCATCGGCTTCGAAGGAGGTGGTGATAGTGATCGACGAGACGAAGATCGCGGACAAGCTTGGCGTCGGCCGGCTCGTTCCGATCGAGGTCCTGCCGTTCGCCTTTTCTTACGTCCTCAAGAGGGTTAAGGAGCTGGGCGGGAGGCCGAAAGTACGCGAAGGAAAAGGGAAGGTCGGCCCTATGATAAGCGATAACGGCAATTTCCTCGTTGACGTGGACTTCGGCGCCATCGATCGCCCGGATGAGTTGGATACTCGATTAAGGGCCATACCTGGCGTAGTTGAAACAGGCCTTTTCATCAATCTGGCACACGTAGCGTACGTCGGGAAGTTTGACGGATCCGTCGAGAGAATCGAGAGAAACGTTAATCTTCGTCCTCGCCCTTATTCAAAACAGGCCGGGGTAGCCTAGCCTGGTTCACGGCTGCTTAAGTTAGCAGTCCAGAAAGGGCGCCAGACTCATAATCTGGAGAACGATTGGGCCATGGCGCCTAAGTCCAGAGGTCGCGGGCTCGAATCCAAAGCGAGAGTCCCGCCCCCGGCACCA
>WUQV01000047.1 GCA_009889585.1 Candidatus Bathyarchaeota archaeon
ATACATCTTTACGCCTAAGAGCTCAGCCACGTACAATAAAAGCTCTTCATTTGTGTAACGGGAGTCATCAGCGATATTATACGATTCCCCGATAGCCTCCTCCTTCTCGGCCAAGAAGAAAGCTGCATTTACAACATCCCTTACGTGGACGAAGCTCCCCGTCGTCTTCCCGCTACCTGGAATCGCTCGTAATCGTCCCCTTGCCATCATAAAAATCGGCATCATCACACCATACTTGCCCCTAGGTCCATAAATGGCAGCTGGCCTCATTACGACCACTGGTAAACCGTACTGCCTATGATATTCAAGCATTACACGTTCTTGCATCCATTTCGATCTTTCATAATTATTCGAAGGTCGTATGAGCGAGGTCTCCTTCGTGGGGAGCTCCTTCGGAACGCCGTATATAGAGCCGGAGCTCCAATGCACGATAACTTTTGGATTTACCTTCAGCGCAGCTTCACAAAGGTTTCTTGCGCCATTTACATTTACTTTGTAAAGCAAATCCCATGGAGCTGAATAATCAAAAAGCGACGCGGTGTTAAAAATGTAATACGCCCCCCCAAAAGCTCGTGCTAACGTTTCCTTCCTCGTGAGGTCTGAAGGGATAAATTCTACATTAAGAGTTTTCAAATGGCTTTGATCTGCCCCCTCTAAATCCGTTGCTCTAACATTCATTCCCTTTTCGATTAGAAGCTCTACCATGTGTGAACCAACGAACCCGCAAGCCCCCGTCACGACAGCAAGCTTATCATCCATAAGGCATCTCTTAAGCCATGGAAAAATGCCCGATATAAAAAGGTGCGATACGTTTTCAAGCGAACTAATGTACACTTTCTACTTTAACTAGTATGCGTTGATTGAATGTTTGAGCGTCTATTAACCGTTTGGGTAAGAAGCGGTCGAATAACTTAAACGCAGCATATTAAATCACATATACAAATTCCCCACATGCTTATGTTTCAGGCGTTAATGCGATCATTCAACTTTAGCCGTAGCTTTAATCATCCTAAGGTCCTTCCCAAAACTTTTAAGTTCAACCATCAACTCAAGTTAGGTCGAGTATGGGCTCCATAACCCCTAGAATTAAAGCGTTAAGGGAAAGAATCCTAAGGACTAGGCCGAGCATATCCGTTGAAAGGGCAAAATACTATACGGAATCCATGAGTCGAACAGAGGGAGAACCGGTTATAATAAGGCAAGCTAAAGCATTAGCCCACGTATTGGAAAATATCCCGATCGAGATATTCCCGCAAGAACTCATCGTTGGGACGATGGTAAGCAAGCCTCCAGGGGCCATCGTATATCCAGAGGGCGTAGGATTGAGAATAATTCCTGAAGTCGATGAAGTGAGAACGCGAAGTGTTAATCCGCTTGATATTTCCGATGAGGAAATAAGGATGCTCAAGGAGGAGGTCGAACCATATTGGTCAAGTAGATCGCTTGGAGCTTATGCTGAAAAAATTACTCCGAAGAAAATTATTGACATGCTTTATGGAGGCGCTTACTTCGTCCTTACAGAGATAGCGGGAATATCACATGTAAGCATAGACTATCCTCGTTTACTTTCTCTAGGGTTTGAAAGGATTAAGCAGATGGCGGAGGAGAAAGTTAAGGAATATGAGGAGTTGAAGTCGGCTGATCCTGAAGTAATCGATAAAGCTCTATTTTATAAAGCCGCAAAGATAGTTGCTGAGGCTGCGGTTAATTACGCCCGTAGGTATGCCCGAAAAGCCATGGAATTAGCTAAGGATGAAGTTGATCCTTTAAGAAAAGAAGAACTACTAAAGATAGCTGAAATCTGCAACTGGGTTCCCGCCAAACCCCCTAGAAGCTTTCATGAAGCATTACAATTCATTTGGTTCACTCAAGTAGTATTGCATCAAGAGAATTATGAGCAAGGCATATCCATGGGTAGAATGGATCAATACCTTTACCCATATTACAAAAGGGATGTTGAAGCTGGCATCTTGGACTTTGAGAAGGCGGTGGAGTTAACTGCATGCCTTTGGATTAAGACGAATGAAATAGTACCGCTTTTTGACACCATGTTGACGATTTACTTTAGCGGTTTGCCAACTAATCAAGCAGTAACCATCGGAGGGTTTAACGAAGAGGGGGAAGATGTAACGAACGAGTTAACTTACGTGATGCTTGAAGCGACGAGAAGAGTTGCTTTACGACAACCGAACGTTCACGTGAGGCTTCATGAAAACAGCCCTCGAAGGCTTCTGGAGGCTCTTGCGGAGGTCATAGCCTCAGGGCTTAATAATGTGGCGATCTTCAACGATGAAGTCATTTCCAAAGCGCTTGAAAGGAAGGGGATTCCATTGAGGGACGCCAGAAACTATTCAACCATAGGATGCGTTGAGCTCGCACCCTTCGGCAAAAGTTTTACATCTTCAGACGCGGCGCTCTTTAATCTAGCCATATGCTTGGAGCTAGCCTTAAACAACGGAACGAGCACCGTTCTTAACGAAAAAGTAGGGCTGGAGACAGGGGATCCGCTGGAGTTTAAGACGATAGATGATGTGATAGAAGCCTTCAGAAAACAAGTTTCATACCTCGTCAAGCATATGATAATGGGATCAAATTGTTTCGAGGTCGCAAACCGCGTAGTTAAGCCTACGCCGTTCCTTTCCTTATGCATAGAAGGTTGTTTTGAAGTTGGAAGTGATATTACAACTGGCTCAGCTAAATATAACTTCACAGGAGTTCAATGCGTTGGATTGGCAGATGTGGCAAACTCGTTGGCTGCCTTAGATCAAATGGTTTTTAAGGAGAAAAAGGTGAGCATGAAGGAAATGTTAAACGCTTTAAAACGGAATTTTGAGGGAAATGAGGAGCTAAGACAGCTTCTTATCAATAGAGCTCCAAAGTATGGAAACGATGATGATAGCGTAGATAAATACGCTCAATTAGTGGCAAGGATATATAGCGAGGAAGTTGAAAAGCATAGGAACGTTAGGAATGGCTGGTTTATACCAGGAATGTACTCCATGACCACGCATATAGGCTTTGGATACTTCACGAACGCTCTTCCCAGCGGGAGGAGGCTTAACGAGCCCTTAAGCAATGGGATTTCCCCTGCCGCTGGATCCGAAAGAAAAGGCCTCACGGCATCCATGAGGTCTGTAACGAAGATAGATCATACGCTTTACCCAAATGGGCTATCGTACACCGTCAATCTCCCCCTAGACCTCTTCCGAGGCAAAGAGGGGATGAACAACTTGATATCTTTAATTAAAACGTACATGAAGCTTGGGGGCATGCACATTCACTTTAACATCGTAAATGCGAATGTGCTTCTTGAGGCTCAGAAGTGCCCTGAGAAGTTTAGAGATTTAATGGTAAGGGTTGCGGGGTATAGTGCCTACTTTGTTGATTTAACCAAGGAGGTTCAAGATGAAGTTATTGAGAGATATTTAGAGGTATTATAGTAATGGTGATAAGTGGTAAAGTTAAAGGCCTCGTATTTAATATTCAACGGTTCTCAATTCATGATGGTCCTGGGATAAGGACGACCGTCTTCTTTAAGGGATGTCCGCTTAGATGTTTATGGTGTGCCAATCCTGAGTCCATCAATCCGTTTCCAGAAATAATGTTTAATGAGGCTAAATGCATTAAATGTTATAAGTGCATTAACGTATGTCCCTTTAGAGCTATAATACAACACTTTGATAAGGTCATTATTAATAGGGAGATATGCGATGGATGTGGAGAATGCATGAATGTATGTTACAGTGGAGCCTTAAACCTTTGTGGAAAGTACATGAGCTTAGAGGAGGTCCTCAATGAGGTACGAAGGGATATCCCATTTTATCAAGCATCTAATGGGGGTGTGACAGCATCCGGTGGCGAGCCGCTTATGCAACATGAATTCGTTAAAGAGCTTTTCAAGATAGCATATGAAGAAGGAATAAGCACTGCTTTGGAAACAAGCGGCCATGCCCCTTGGAAGGCATTGAGCAGCGTCCTCAAACATACAGACCTTATACTTTACGATCTAAAAGCAGTTGATTCAAAAGTGCATGAAGAAATGACTGGTGTGACAAATAAGCTGATCTTAGAGAATTTGAAAAGGGCTTCCCTTGAGGCCATCCCAATCATAATCAGGATACCCATCATCATGGGTTATAATATAGCGACTGAGGAAGACATTCATAAAATCGGAAGCTTTCTCTCGAAATTAAAAGGGATAGAAAGAGTTGATCTTCTTCCATATCATAAATTTGGGGAAATTAAATACCGATTCTTAGGCCGCGAATATAAAGTCAAGGCTAAGCCATTAAATAAGGAATTTATAAGTAACCTTAAAGGGATAATTGAAAGTTACGGATATAAAACAAGCATAGGTGGGTTGTCTTAGTTTAAACTCATTAAGCCGGTATGCTCTTGCCTGTATTTCATGAACTTGGTTGGTAAAACTGAATGAAGAATAGATGAAATTAACGATACGTGATTTACGGTTAATATATAACCTAAAACTTTTATATGGGCTTGCCCAATACATTATTCGGGATAAAAATGGAGAAACTTAAGTTTCCTAGCGAGGAATGGATCAAGGCCTTTAAGGAGGAGGTCAACAGGAACAAAGCTTATGAAGAGGGTTCATTGACGTTAGTTCGCTCGGCACTACGCGTTCATAAGGGCGATTTTTCGACACCCTATAAGTATCGTCATGCGAAAAGTCCTTCGTTTCCTCCATCGGGATGTTTTTCTTGAAGTAGCAATATTTTTAAGGTTCATGAATGATTTTTCATTTAGGGATGGCCATGGGCAAAGCATCGGCTTCCATTTTAATTAAGGCGCCCGTTAATAAGGTCTTTAGGTTTATTTCTAATGGAGAGAACGCTCCGCAATGGCACCCTTCAATCATTTCGACTGTAAGGATAGCTGGAGGCCTTGGTGTAGGTTCAACGGTTAATTACGTAGCTAAAATTGCCGGAATTAAGTTTAAATGGGTTACGGAGGCCGTAGAATGGATTGAAAACGTCAAGTTTAAGGACGTCCTCATAGAAGGACCATTTAAAAAATACGTGGCCATAGGGGAGTTTCAACAACTTCCTGAGGGAACGAGGTTCAATCTCATTATTGAATACGAGTTGAAAATCCCTCTTATTGGTGAGCTCTTGGATAAGCTTCTAGTTCAAAGGAGGGTTCAAAAGCATACAATGGAGGGACTTGAAAAGGCGAAGAAGATCCTAGAGGAGGCGAAGGGATAAGATATTTAATCAATTTCAGTCATCCGGATTTTATGCTATTTACATTGCACGTTTTTAAGATGATGGCGACCTAAAATTATATCGTTAAATTTATAAGCCACATCATGTACATTTTACGCGGTGAACTAATATGCCTCGCTTAAGGTATGTTGTCGGAATAGTTTTATTGGTCCTAATGCTTATCGGAAATTTTCAAGCATCTTACAGCATTGCAAAAGCCGCCTTTATGAGTTGGGTCGATTATAAACAGCCCTACAAGCCAGATCTCCCTCCGGTCCTATTGGTACAAGAGCCTCCGCCCCTTGGGAATCACGTAGTTCTTATAGTCATCGATGGAGCTAGACCTGACCTCGTTGAAAAAGCGGACACGCCCAGGCGTAGATTGGATCAGGGAAGGCGGCGTATGGTTTGATAATGCATGGTGCTTCACGCCTTCCTATAGCCTCCCCGGCTTCGCAGCCATCGGGACCGGGGCAAGGCCTTGCATCGCGGGCGTTACGAGCAACTGGCAAAAACTTCATGGCGACATTGGCGTG
>WUQV01000048.1 GCA_009889585.1 Candidatus Bathyarchaeota archaeon
CGCTAAGGCGCCGCTTATCACCCCAAGCAAGAGCCCTACGATGAAGCCGCCTCCTATTGGGAAGCTAAGGGTTGAGAACACGATGATGATCACTCCCCCGAGGACGTTCCTGCCTTTGTAAAGGCAATAAGCGCCCGCCAATACGACGATTCCACATACGGCGCCGAATACGGCTAAAAGCAACGGAAGCCAGCCGATGGGCGTGAGCATCCTAGCCCACGTTAAAGCTGGATCTCGAACGGCAAAGTAAGCGAAGGCAATGACGTGAACTAAGCTTAGCAATACGGCGTTTAATAAGATGAATACGCCTGACACGATCGATAGGACGAGCCCAGCGATCGGCACTTTTGGCAAGGCTCCTCTTCAGGGTTTCGTTCGTAAAGCTTAAGCTTTTACCTCAGCCAGTCGAGGACTGTCATTAACTATGGTTATGAGAGCAACGGATCATTAAGCCCCTTATCGACCTCTCACATAGTCAATTCTCTACATCATAATTCGACTGTTGGATTTCCGATATAATGTTAGATGTTTTTACGCCAGGGACATTTAGAGTAAGACGTACGACCTTCGTATCTAATCCAATGCGCTTCAACCTTTCCTTTATTTCATCTTCATTATGTTTTTGATCATAACCTAATACGATTACATTAGGCTTAATGTATTCCACTACTTTATAATGATCCTTTTCATCTCCTAATATCGCTAAATCAACAGGCTTTAAGTTGCTAACGAGATATAAACGAGCTTTTTCATCATTAAACGGCTTCCTTCCCTTAAGCCTTCGAACCGTTTCATCCCTTGCTATAACGACGATAAGCACATCGCCAAACCTCTTCGCTTCATTAAGCGTCGCTAAGTGACCTACGTGTAATATATCAAAAGTACCTCCCGTTAATACGACCGTTAACTCGCTCCTTCCTTCATTGGTCAATAAGTACTTAATCGGAGTTAAGCCCTCAACCCTTCGAACGAGCCCCTCCCTTTCAAGTTGAAGGAGTATGTCAACGCACGCGTCGTACGATTCCTTAACCCCCTCGCTAAGGTCGTTAGGCGTGATGAAGCCCTTTTCGACTTGAATTACAAACGCCTTGCTCAAGTACTCCTTAAGCGAAGCCTTACGGCCGCGAGCCCGCGCCAAGCGCCCACCTTCTCGAAGGGCCTAGCGATTCGAAAATGCGAGCCTATTAAGGCATTTCCAACTTACGATCGTAAGAAGGCCTACGTCGTTCGTTATCAAAGTCGTACTCATGCGAGGAAAAATGCTTACCCTGCTAAGAGCACGAGGGTTCGGGCTAACCTCGTCGGCCCTGCTGTCAGGCCCTTCCCCGTAGGGTTAAGCGTAAGCTGATCCCTTAGGCCATCCAACTGTCAACCCGGCTGACGTTACGCCAGGCTCCATGCATTGCCAATTAAGCGGAACAATGACCCTTTGTTAAGCAAACGCTCGAAACCTTGATGATAACAACGGGATCTCCCTCACCTTCTCGCTCGGCATCAAATCCCAATATATGCCCCTTGGCTTCTCCCGCCTCCTCTCAGCCCTTAAGATCTTAGTAGGGGTTACGATGAGGTCGACGGGAAGGTCGTACGGCAACGTTGGGAAATCTTCCTTCACTATTTGAAGGTCATGAACGGTCGTTACGACGGGCGTTCCTTCGTCGACCTTTCCCTCCTCCTTAACGATAGCCCATTCTATCTCTGAGTATCCCTCGCTCTTCCCCAATCGATCTCCGTAGCGATTCACAGCAACGCTTCCGATGACGACCAAATTCACCTTCGGCATATCCTCTGGCGAAATCGGAGAGCCCCATTTGAAGGAGCCCTTAATCGTCGATGCGAAGGCGTACTCCTCCTTGGGAACCTTCCTCGGGTCCAAGAGGAGAAAGCCCTCCCTTAGCCTAGGCGTAGGCACTATCAACAGCCTGCCGTGGGCTAGGGCTAATTCCCTCACGGGCCTTTGAGGCGAATCGGGGTTAACCTTTACGACTTCAGCCCTCCTCCAATCCTCTGTGGACGCAAGCCTTCTAGCGGCTTCTTCAGCTCCTACGAAGTTCGGTATCCTTCCGAAGGCTGGGAGAGGAAACCTAGCCACGCCTTTTTCCTCAAGGAGGGCCCATATCCTTCGTCTTACGTCTGCTTTATCCAAGGCCATCGATAGAGGAGCGCATCATGATCGTTTAAAATTATCGTGGCGATCTTCGTCTTGAAGCTAATGGGTCGTACGCGCGAGCCTTAGGTACCTCATTCCAAGTTAACGTCATTTTCAAAACGATTTTCAACTCGGCTTGGGGAACCGTTGGTTAACCACGTCTCTTCCTTACGTAGTTTTTACAGCCCCTTAAGGCGCATGATTTGAAATGCTTCCGAAGCGGTTCTGGATGCAAGTTACGTCAACGGCGTACGAACCGATCGAAACTACGTGTTCGGCGCATACGCCTAGGCCGCAGGCGAAGCTAACGGCCGCGAGATCACGACGATCCCACCGACATGCTCTATTGATGCGTCTCGTTACGCTAAACATAAATAGTGCCCTTGATCTATCGTTGAACGTGCCACCTGATAAAAAAGGGCTGAGTAAGGAAGAGATAGAGTTCGCAAGGTCTATCGCAGTCGACGTTTTAAAGAGAATGAGGGGGTACATTTTCAGTATCAATTTCACGGGTATCAAGCACGAAGACGACCTGATCCTTATCGAGGGCAATTTTTTCGAGTCCCTCTTAGGTCCTGAACGCCGTTTCGAGGTAAGGATAGATAGGTATGGAAGGGTGCACGAAGTCCTTATCAAGTGAAGAATTGGTCGACGAACGCAGGGCTCCAACCGAATTTGAGATGGCGTTATCGATCGTCAATCAGTTCCTCGAGCAAGCTTACGGTGCCTTAGGTTCACGTGAGTTTCGGATCGATAAGCTGGAACCCGTGAAGACGAAGCGTGCTCCCGAGGAGAAGGTTTGGAAAGCATCCTTGACGAGGTCCGTGGACGATTTGATCCAGCGCTTCGAGATCTACGTCGACCTCGTGAGAATGGGGATAATATGGTTCAAGCGAATTGAAGGAAAAGAGGTGCGGCCTTAGCGAGCCGCTCGCTTCTACTTGCGCAAAATAGCGGCCGTTTAGCCTTACGCTCCTTAACGAGCTACAACCCTCTCGGCGTAAAGCATGCACATCTCTCATTAGGCTTTGCGAAATGAAGAACGACGTATGAAAGCGACTTTACGCCAGCATCGATGGAGGAGCGCATTATGCTCGCTTAAATGCGTCGTGGATCTTAACGCCTTGAAGCTGAATGAGCCGTATATGCGCAAGGCTTAGAAGGCCTTCGCGAAGAGCTTTTATGGCGAAGGCGGTCTTTTCCTGACCTAAGTTTCGATGGGAGAGTTGAAAGAAATATGGGATAAGTATTTATTCCTGTTAAAATACCTCGATTGAAAGGATGGATTAAGTTAAGGGGAATTTCATGATAGACCTTAATAGGATTAGGGGACGCATTAGATGCATCTATGGAGAGCTGAGGGTGAAATTATTTGATGTCAAAATTGAAGAACTCATAGTCAGCGTGTATGAGAGAAGACGGCTTGAAAAACTCCTTAGCAAAAGGGCGTGGTTATCGGGATTTTCATCAAGACTTCAGCGATTAGGAGAAGTAAGCTAACTTTAAATGAGCTCAAAGACTCTAACCGTTTTCTCTTCGTTAGACACGAGTTAATTGCGGACATATTATCTGAAGACATATTGGCGACAAGGTGCTAGAGGTTGGCTGTGGAAGAGGCCTAAATCTATGTAAGTTAGCATTAAGGGATTATGAAGCCTATGGGATGGACATTTCTGAAGAAGCATTAAGCATTGCTGCTAAGTTGGCGAAAATGGCTAACTGCTATGTTAATTTGAGGAAAGTCGAAGGAGTTATGAATTGATTAGCACGTTAAATTAAGAGGAAAGGGTTGTAAAGCTTGGTGGCTTCATATACGTAATAGATCAAGAGAGGATAGCTTCTCTCGATTATGTAAAGAGGTTGGCAGAAGGCATTAGGCTGAACTTATTAGAAGAGAAAATGTTGCTTAAAGGTTTATGACCACGGTATTCGTTCATATGCCATATTCCTTAAAGTTCAAAAATTACACTAACTAAGTAAAACGATGTCATATTCTCATGGCATGTCGATAGAGTCGACTGTTAAGTCGCTTATTAATCTCGTTAAGAGGATTGAAAGCAGTTGTTAAGCTACTAAAATTCAGCTTCGACTTTATAAAATGGATGCCCAGAAAACTCACGGCTAAAAGCCGTGAGATGAATGGGCAAAGCTTAAATAAAAGCTCTAAGTAAATCGCTTTGAGCATGTTGC
>WUQV01000049.1 GCA_009889585.1 Candidatus Bathyarchaeota archaeon
GCTATTCCAAGTAGCAACGTCCATGCACGTCAACTTTTACGAGGGATGGGCGCCTAAGGCTGAGGTCGAAGGCTCGGCTGAAGATGTAAAGGCCTTTGTAAGCAAGCTTAAGGCCCTCCTATCGGCGTAGGTCTTTAGAAGCCGCTAATTTCAACCTTGAAGGCTTCACGGTTCCTTCAAACATCAATGGGTTATTTTAATCCGCAAGCTCTAATCGTAACGCTTCTAGTTTTAAGGAAGGATAAAAATAGAGCAACATAAAAAGAACAACTTCAGAGCAAGAGAAGGAAGTAGAGCCTAGAAACCGTAGGTTCTGACAGAGGGTTCGAATTCCGCTTTCCACTATAATCAGCATAGAATCAGCTAGAATTCAAGCCCCTTTTCGATCGAAATCGTGGAATTCATTTCACTCCCAGTTTGAGCTCTCATATTCACATAAGGATGTCGCTCATCACTACTGAAGTAAGATCTTGATGTTCTTGTCGTCATTTCCCCTTAAAGGAAATCAAAATGATTTCCGCTATCCTCTCCACGGCGGCTAAAGCCGACGAGCTTGCTGCATACTTAAGCGGGGTCTCCCCTGCTACCTCAGCCTCAGCAACCCTCCTATCGTAAGGTATCAATCCTAACAGAGGGATATCGTTAACCTCTGAAAAACGTTTGATAAGCTCGGCCTCAACATCGTTCGCCACTTTGTTCCCGATGAGCAAGACGTTACGAACACCAGCATTCGAAGCTAACTCTTGAACCCTCTTAGCGACATCTAAGGACTTAAGGCTAGGGTCCGAAACGGCTAACATGACGTCCATTCGTTCAGCTGTCCTCCTGCCTACGTGCTCAAGGCCCGCCTCCATGTCCATTACGATTACTTCGTCGCGCTCTAGGACGAGATGGTGAATTAACGCGCGAACTAAAGCGCTCGCCGGACATGCACAACCTGATCCAAACGATCGAACAGTCCCTACGACCAATAGGCTCACTCCTAATGGCGATTTAACGCAAAAGTCCCTAACGATGTCATCGACGCTGAACGAAAGGCGATACAAGCCGGATACGCCAGTCCCCGTCTTTAAATCTATTAATTTGGCGTTCTCAGCTATCGGAACGACCTCTTTTGCTAAGCTTAAAGGTATGCCGAGGGTTAAGGCCAAGTTTGGAGTAGGGTCTGCATCGATCGCCAGAACCTTAAGGCCCTTCTTCACATAGTAATAGGCGAGGGCTCCCGCTACGAACGTCTTTCCAACCCCGCCCTTGCCTGCGACAGCGACCTTCAAACGCTCCCGCCTTCAACCGGCTTTTAGCTAACGGGAGCTGATGACGAAAGCACCAATCGTTCAGAGATGACGTCGACTTCGACGATCTTACACCCTTTGAAGGACTTTAAAGAGCCGAGTACGTCCTTCACGATGACTTCGCATTCCTCAACCTTGGCATGAACCACGTACTTACATACCTCCCTTCCATCTAAGAAGACCGTAAATTCACACAACTAATTCCACCTTAACGCTTTAACTTTGAGGACGATATAAAGTTTTCTCGTTCATCGCTTTAACAAGCTCGTAGCGAGGCCGCGCTTTCGATAAGCGTTAAAAGCATCAAATGGACCTGCCGCTTAGGAGCGGCCGTAGGGATGTCGCTGTCGAAATTGAAAGTCGTGTTGGTAACGGGTAGGTCTATCGAACAAGGGGTTTCAAAGGAACGCGGAAAGATATCAGATGAGTACTTTCAAAGTGTAGCGACTTGTCACATGGATCCCGACGACATGAAGGAGTTGGGCGTTAAAGAGGGGGCGAACGTACGAGTTACTACGGAGTTCGGCTCGGTAGTTGTGAAAGCTGTCAAGTCTAAAAGGACGCCTCATAAGGGAACCGTGTTCATACCGTACGGGCCTTGGGCTAGCATCGTGGTGAATCCGACGACGAGCAGCGTCGGCATGCCTTATTTTAAGGGCATCCCCGCTGAGGTCGAGGTAGCCCCTAAGGAGGAGCCTATTTTAAGCTTACGTGAACTATTGAGGAGGCACTTCGGAAGGGGATGAGTACGTCAGTAGTACAGAGCGTTACATGCCCCATTTGCGGTAGTTTTTGTGACGACCTAGAATTGACCATAGAGGACGGCCGAATAACAAAGGTGAAGAATGCGTGTGCCATGGGTGAGGCCAAGTTCCTATATGCTCCTGATCTGAAGCATCGATGGCTTAAGCCTATGATTAGGAAAGATGAGGAGCTTGTCGAAGCCTCGCTTGAAGAGGCCGTTAAGAAGGCTGCTGAGGTATTGGCTGAGGCCTCGTATCCCATACTATATGGTTGGAGTTCGACGTGTTGTGAGGCGATACGCGTTGGAATCGAATTGGCGGAAGAAGTAGGAGGCGTCATCGATAACACGGCCACAGTTTGCCATGGCCCATCTTTACAAGCTGTTCAGGACGTTGGCCTGCCGATATGTACGCTGGGCCAAGTGCGCCATAGGGCCGACGTGATAGTCTACTGGGCATGTAACCCTTGGGAGGCACATCCGCGTCATATCGAACGTTATACGTACTTCCCAGACGGCCGATTTCAATCCAGCATGTGGAGGCGTTACCTTACGCGATGGGGCATGTTGGCTCAAAGGAAGAGGATATTAAGGGCGTTAAGCACGCACCCGTATATTAAAGCAATACTGCCTCCTCTAGCAAGATACGAGCTCTCGCCGGAACTCTTCGTAAAGGGGAGAAAGCTCATCGTAATAGACGTTCGTAGGACGAGGGTCGCAGAGGCAGCTGACTACTTTATACAAGTCAAGCCTGGCGAAGATTACGAGCTACTTCAAGCCCTTAGGGCGTTAGTTCGTGGGATAGAGTTAGAAGTCGATGAAGTCGCTGGCGTTCCGGTCAAGCTACTTGAAGAAGTAGTTGATGTGATGATCAGCTGCGACTTCGGCGTTATATTCTTCGGGCTTGGTCTCACCATGAGTAGGGGCAAGGTACGTAACGTCGACTTAGCCATAAAGTTAACCGAGGATTTGAATGATAGGTCGAAGTGGCTCATAGCACCCATGAGGGGGCACTTTAACGTAACCGGCGCGAACGCTGTATTCACCTGGCAAACGGGATATCCGTTTGCCGTGGATTTCTCACGTGGATATCCCTATTATAACCCAGGCGAGACGTCGGTCGTTGACATCCTCTTAAGAGGAGACTCTGATGCGGCCTTGGTGGTAGCATCCGACCCTGTCGCTCACTTCCCCAAGAAGGCCGTGGAGCATTTAGTTAAGAACCCTTTAGTCGTAATCGATCCTAGCAAAAGCGCGACATCCTTAATGGCCGATGTCGTAATCCCCTCGGCATTCGTCGGCATAGAGGCGGAAGGAACCGCCTACCGCATGGACTTCGTACCGTTACCGCTGAAGAAAGTTGTTGAACCCCCAGCGGGTTTACTCTCGGATGAAGAAATATTGCGGATGATATTACATGAAGTGAGGAAGATTAAAGGAGTGGCATGATGATGGAGCTCCTAATTAAGAATGGGTTCGTCTACGACCCTATTAATGGAATCGATGGAGAGCGCGTGGACATAGCCATCAAGGATGGGAGGATCGTCGAAAGGGTCGATGAACGAAGGGCTGAGATCATCGATGCGTCCGGGATGATCGTGATGCCAGGCGGCGTGGATTTGCACTCCCACATAGTAGGTGGCAAGGTTAACTCCGGCCGTTTGTTAAGGCCTGAAGACCATCGTAAGGATTACGAAGTAAAGACGAAGGTCACGCGCTCCGGCGTTGGTTATTCGATCCCATCGACGTTTACGACTGGCTATCGGTACTCTAGGATGGGCTATACGACCGTCATGGATCCTGCGATTGCACCGTTAAAGGCTAGGCACGCTCATGAAGAGCTTAACGACACGCCCATGATAGATAAGGGCTTTTACCCGCTGCTCGGCGATTGGTGGTTCGTGTTAGAGTTCATTAGGGATGGAAAAATTGAGGAATGCGCAGCCCACGTGGCTTGGTTAATATCGTCCGTGAAAGGCTACGCGATTAAGCTCGTCAATCCCGGTGGATTGGAGGCTTGGGGGTTTGGACGTAACGTGGACAGCATAGATGATCCAGTCCCATACTTCAACATCACTCCTAGGGACATCATACGAGGGCTTTGTAAGGTTAATCAATTGCTGAACCTGCCTCATGCAATTCACATCCATACGAATAACTTAGGTAAACCTGGAAATTATACAACGACGTTAGATACGATGAAGTGCGTTGAAGATTTAGCTATTGATGATAAGCCCATAGCACATGTAACACATTGTCAATTCAATGCCTTTAAGGGCGTGAATTGGAAGACCTTAGCTTCAGGCGCGCCTGAGATTGCTGATTACGTTAACAAACATAAGCATGTCACATTAGACATGGGACAGATAATATTCACCGATACAACGACGATGACAGCAGATGGCCCATTTCAATACATCCTCTATAAGCTTACTGGAAATAAATGGGTGAACTCAGACGTAGAGACGGAAACTAGCGCTGGCATCGTGCCAATTCGTTATAGGAGGGCTAGTTACGCTAACGCCGTTCAATGGTCCATAGGCCTTGAATTGGCGTTGTTGATAAAGGATACGTGGAAGGTCTACCTAACGACGGATCACCCAAACGGAGGCCCGTTCACGGAGTATCCGCGCGTTATAGCGTGGTTGATGAGCCGCATAGCAAGGGAGAGGACGATGAAGAGGCTTAACAAAAGGGCAGTAGCCAAGATGACGTTGCCATCGATCGATCGGGAGTACACATTTTACGAGATAGCCATAGCTACTAGGGCTGGCCCGGCGAGGTCTTTAGGCCTGAAGAACAAGGGACACCTTGGAGTTGGGGCTGATGCGGATGTGGCTATTTACGACGTAAACCCGAAGGAAGTTAACCCATCCAGGCAGTATAAGCTTGTCAGGAGGGCCTTTAGGAGGGCCGCCTATACGATAAAGAGCGGCGAAGTCGTCGTTAAAAATGGCGAAATAGTTAAGTCGATGATGGGCGATACGATTTGGTGTAATATTCACGTTATGCCTTCGTTAGCTGAGGATGTTGCTAAGGGTTTGAAGAAAAGGTTCCGAGAGTATTGGACTGTGGAATATGATAATTACCCGATCCCAGAGAAATATTTATCTATTTCCTATCCGATGGAAATAAAGGCAAAGGTATAAGCCTTGATAATCCTTAGACCGAAGAAGGAGTTTAAGGCCCCAATTATAGCTGAATGTATTAGCCCTGATGTTTTTATGGGTAAGTCCATCGATGAAGTAGCAAAACTCAAAGTTTACGAGGGAAATAAGGAGAGGACATTAGGCGAGCTCTTCAATTTCTCTTATGAGAAAGAGCCTGAAGATAAAATCATGATAATTGGAGACGTAAGCAAAGTTCGAAAGATAGGCTTCAACATGAGGAAAGGCGAGATAGAGGTCAAGGGAGACGTAGGCATGCATTTAGGCGCTGAGATGAAAGGCGGCAAGATAACGGTGTTCGGAAGCGCAGGGTCGTGGGCCGGCTCAGCCATGAGCGACGGCCTCATCGAGGTCCATGGGTCAGCTGGTGACTTCTTAGGCGCGCCGCTTAGAGGCAGCACAAGTGGCATGAGCGGAGGGACGATCGTCGTCCATAGCAATGTCGGTGATGAGGCCGGCGCGTACATGAGGGACGGCTCGATAAGGATCCACGGAAGCGCTGGCCAATTCCTAGGGCTTAGGATGAGGGGCGGGGCCATCCTCGTTTTAGGCGATGCTGACTCTCGCGCCGGGGCATTTATGACGGGGGGGAGGATAGTCATCTGCGGAACCTTAAGGTCCCTCCTCCCGGCCTTTACGATAGAAGGCGTTCGCCCATCGATCAAGGTAGGGCCTGAGAAGGTAAGCGGACCTTTCTACTTATTCGTCGGCGATTTAACCGAAGGTGGAGACGGTCAGCTGTTCGTCTCTAAGGTAAGGAACCCTCACTTAAGCCCCCTCGTTACGAAGGTCATGGCCGGCGAATGACGAGCTTCCCCATCAGTAAGCTAAAAGCCCTCCCTTAAGAGGGAGTATCCGCATTAACTCATGACCTAAATTGACACACGGCCTGCTCGAGGAGTTGCGTAACGCCGTCATGGCTGGTGAAATGCGCAGGACTAGGAGGATAACCGAACAAGTCATCAACAAAGGCATACCTGTTAACGTGGCCTTAGAGAGGTTGGTGGAGGCGGCGCAAATCGTCAACGGACGTTATGAAAGGAGGGAGTACCTCATGACTGATGTTACAGCTGCCTCATCCGCCATGAAGGAGGCCGTTCGCGTCTTAGAGCCTCACTTACGCATAGAGGTGGCCGAGCTGAGGGAAAAGGTCGCGATCGGAACCTTTAAGGGATGCGCCCAAAGAATGGAAAGGGATTTATCGATCGCCTTGTTAAAGGCCTCAGGCCTATCCGTCGTCGACGCTGGAGTTGACTTAGAGCCGGAGGCCTTGGCGAACCTAGTGGATAAAGAAGGCGTGCAAGCCATCATCCTACTGGCTGTTACAGACGAGGTCGGTCCTCATTTAAAGGACGTAATAAATCACTTAAGCAAGAGAAATCTACGTGATAAGGTCAAGGTGATAATAAGTAGTCGAATGATACCTGAAAAGGCATGCGAAGAATATGGAGCAGACATTTGCGTTAAGGATGCTTTAGACTGCTTAAAGAAGCTTAAGCAGTACCTTAGCGTAAGCTCAAAGCCCTAACGTCGCTATTGAGAACTTCTTGCGCTTAATTATGAGTGAGAATAACGCGTATCTTCGACAC
>WUQV01000050.1 GCA_009889585.1 Candidatus Bathyarchaeota archaeon
CATGGCGACTGCGAAGTACTTCACGCATAAGGTCGCCATAATGTACGCTGGCAAGATCGTGGAGATGGGACCCTTTACGGATGTTGTCCACGAGCCCCTTCATCCTTACACCAAGGCCCTTATCGACGTTATACCCGAGCCGGATCCGAACAACAGGTTCATCATGAGGAAGGTTGCCCCAGGTGAGCCGCCGAGCCTCATCGATCCGCCGCCGGGATGCAGATTTCACCCGCGTTGCTCGAACGTGACGGACGTATGCGATAAGGAGGAGCCAGCGTTAATTGAGGTTAAGGCTGATAGGCTCGTGGCTTGCCACCTTTGCTTTAAAAGATAAAATATCTAGACGTTTCCTATTAGCTCTAGCCTCTAAATCGCTGATATAGATCTATTATAGTGCTTATACCTACTACGCCCTTAGGCTTCTTAACGACTCTAGCGCCAATACATCTACTATATTGTGCTTAGCATATACGAATTTGCTCAATACAGCGCCCTTTCTTCATCGCTAAAGTAGCCCTAACACAGCCGCGCAGGATAAATTCATTCACAAAGAAGATACTAGAAGTCGTAGCCATATCGTAAACCTCTTCTCTTTCGAGCTTCTTTACTTCCTTCGGCTTCCTAACCATCGTTGAATACGTAGTAGCGAAGAACATTAATTTTCAGGTATGCCCTTTAATAGCCTAACCCTTAACCCCTCTTCAAATGAAGTTAAGTTAAATGCTCCGTCATAACCTACAATAGTTCTTCTAATTTTATCGTCACTATCGCTTATAGAGCCCCATAGTCAAAAACTCCTGCTAAAAGCTCCTCTTGAAACCATTTGAGGCCTCCTCCTTAATTACTTCAAGGATTATCTTGGTTAGCTTCATAAGTCTATGAAAGGTTTATATTTAAGATGCCCTGCGGATTTTAGGGGCTTAAGTTGGAGGAAAGGGTTAGTGAGTTATTTAAGGATGCCGAATGCCTTTATGATATGGCCTTGAGAGAGCTTGAGATAGGCAATGTTAGGGATGCTGCTGAAAAGGCTTGGTGCGCTACTTTAAGGGCTACAGATGCCGTTATATTGGCTAACATGGGCTTAGAGCCCATAAGGTCAGATTTAACGTCCAAGAGGCTTCACGAATTACGCTCCAAACGTCCTGAAGTCGAGGTCTTAATAGGTAGATATCATACTAGGGCCGACTTCCTTCATGGAATGTGCTTTTATTTAGGGATTTGTGATCCAATTGAGGAGATTAAGAGGAGGATAATTGAGACTAAAGAATATATTGAAGATGCTAAAAGGTTAGCTGAATTTAAAGTATAAATATTAAGCTTAATATTTTAAGGTCATTCTAATATTTGACGTTCTGTTTAAACCTTTAGTATTAATGAAGGGGCTCCGTTACTTTAAGAGGGCGATTCTCCCTAGACTGGCGATGGATCATGCATCTAGAGCCTACAGGGACTTAGCTTTCCAATGTACGAGAAAGAGCATCGGCCAGGTATTCTAGGCGCGAAAGGAATGGGGCTAAGGATCTCGTCCACAAGCTACGTCCACAAGCTAACCACGTGGTGCCACGTGGTTAGTCAGTCGAGCAGTTCGGGAAGTACGTTCATTGTTCGAGCGCTTGGACAGGAAGGAGATGCTCACCAATTCCAGATTCGATAATGCGCTTTGCTCTTAAAATCGTATATGGCTATTTGCGCGCACGCTATTAAGCAACCCTGCGTAAGCCGATTGTATGTTGAAGAGGCTGGTGGAACTTGAACTTGACTTCTCGAGCTCACGTCGCAGCAGTAAGAAATAGCCAATAGAGGGGGTAGAAAGCTCTGCGAGCTTCCTTAAATTTGCATAAAAAGCCAGAAGATAAACGCCCCCATGAAAAACACCATAAAGCCCAAAACTCTTATGATCGTTATGGATTTTTTCACACCTATAATTCCCACAGTTTCTGGCGTCGCAAATGGGAAAATTATCACGAGAATTCCGAGCATACACACCGCGATAGGTATAACCATCGGGATTCTAAGTACCGAAGATGCTATCATGACAAGCAAAGCTCCGAAGATCGAGCATATAAACAGAAGAGCATATTTATTCGCATACTCCACAAACCCTCTCAGTTTCTTCTCACAATAATTAGAGCACACGTTCATTGTTGTATCATGTTTTCCAACGCCAAATCTGCCTACAACAGATATACGAATTTCCTTAAGATTAGGCGCTTTCTTATTACACCAAACGCACTTCATCGTAACCTCTTCCAGGCGTTCCTTCTTCATTAATCATCACGCTAAACATTAATTATATAAGACTATTTAAGCCTTTGTTCTTCTTATAGAGTTTAAGGAGCTTTTTAATTGGAAGCTCATAAAGCCTCTGCTGCCTCTTAAGGCTAGAACAGGCAGGCCTAGAGCTGATGATAGAAGGACGATAAATGGCGAGGTATATATGTATTGGTTTAAGCCAGGGTACTGTCCGGATAAGCCCTCACCCTTTTAGGCTTTATAGCATAACATAAATATATTTATGCTAATAATTCCCTCTCTATAGCTCCTCGCGCTAAGCTTATTATGGAATATAGCCGTTCTCTCCTTTAGATATCTAAACGACCTTTCTACGCTATTCCTCATATAGAACCTCACATGCCTATACTTTAGCCTAAGCCTATTCAATGCCTGTAGATACTATGGCCCTCTATCTATTAGCACAATAGGCCTATTCTTACATAGCCTTAATACGCTCCTCAAGAATAGAAGTGCGCTTAATTCGCTCCTTTGATAAGACGCTTCTAGTGCTAATAGCTCCTTATTATCTACATCTATAGCAGACGATATATAGGCTATAGATCCCTTTATGCTAATCTTATTCTCATCTAAGGCTATAAATCTCCTATTCTTAGCTTCTCTAGCTATCTTTATATTGGATAGTTTCTTTACCAAAATGGGCTTTAGACTTGGATATTGACTCTAATGATAGGTCCAAGGCCCTAAAGACCTTTCTACAGCTACCATAGAACATATAGCTTAATACTGCTAATCTTATCGCCTTTATGCTTTTCTATTACGCTTAAAACAAGATGATATTAGGCCTACGATATCTTGCATAGTAGCTAATGGATAGGGACATACTAATAAGCCTTATCCGGACAGTACCCGGACTTTTGAAGCAAGGTATTAATAACCCTGCTAAGCAGTTCAGGTCTGCTCGTGCCAAGGAGAATAGTTCGTTTGGCCGTGAAAAGCACAACAGCTTTGTTGCCTCTCGTAGTGTAAGCCCAGGCCTTTTTACCCTCCCATTGCCCCCATCGAATTCCCCAACCGCCAAACTGCCGAATAGGGCGATAGCTCGTCGGTTGACAAGAGTTAACCTCGGAAAGGGAAATCCTAAAGCGTATAAGGTGAAACCATCCAAACTCAATGAGGATATAGCCAGTATAAACCGTTGTTTTCATCCGAAGCAAGAGGAGAGTAATCCCAGTAACGACCAAAAGCCCAACGAGCGATGCTGCAGGAAGACCTGTAGCAACAGGAACTAATGCCACAATTCCTACTATAGCATACACCAACGGGTGAAAGTATTGCACCTCCTGAAACAATGGTACTTCAACTTTCATATTGCCTCGCCAAGTGAAAATTCAACTTTAATCGATATATAGGCTGTCGGAAAATGCCTAGGCAATTCATCCCTTCCTCACGGGCTCATATATTATCCTTTTACGTCGTCGTTCGATCAACACCTTGACCCTTTCCCCATCCTTTACGTCAAAGGCCCTGACCGCCTCTATCAGAATAGTCATCATAAAGCTTCTGGTGGGCCTGTGCTGAACCTTCGCGATGGCCATCTCTTCCTCAGGCATCTGAGTATATAAGTATGAATAGAGACCTCCACGCCTCCAGATGTGGGATGGTAAATGCCCCGAAAGCCAGCCTAGGGATGGCCCCCCGCTATCCATGGCCGTAGTCGGCCTGATAGATTAGAGTTAACGGTTCACTCCGATGTAATCTTTATGGCATAGCTTAGCATGTCCTTTAAGATTACACTTCTACTCCTCATTCATTCAAACTCGTCCTGTGTATATGCTAACACGTCGATGGAAAACCCTCAGCCCATGAGCTTCTTCACGAGGGAGAACCTAGCGCCTACGTCCATGCGATCGAAGACCTTTGATACGATTATCAAGTCTACGTCGCTATCCTTCAACCAATCGCCCCTAGCGTAACTTCCGCATAAGCATACGTCAGCCTCCAAATCCATCCTCCTCAAGGCATCGACGAACATCCTCAGAGGCTCGGCCAAAAACGAAGGTATGCGCTTATCTTCTAAGGCTTCGCAAGTGCTCCTATCTCCTCTATTACCTCCCTAGCGGCATTTATATGGCGTCTGACGAAGGCCCTCAACTTTTTCTGATGTTCCTCCTGCATTTAATGAACGAACTAAGCTTAAGCCTCATCATCCTTCCTATATAGAGACGACCTTTGCATAGATCGCACTGATTGACAGTTTTCTTATTAATATCTTCACGCATGCCCTTGCGATCTTCGCTGATGAATCTTTCGCATAGCGCTATTAGTGTCTATTCATCAGCCGCTTGCCAAGCCGAGAAGGAGTGGGTCATGGAAATAAAGCCTAACGACGATCCATCTCAACGAATGAATTTAGGAACTTCTCGCCGAATCATCACATGAGCGCCTCTTGAAGAAGGCTACTTGACGCTTACGAGCGGCTCATAGGCTTTCGACGGCTTTTAAGACCTCCTTAGCTAGCTGAATTGAATCCTCTAGGCTCCTCATGATCGTATTCCTTACGGACACGTGAATCCCTAAGGCTCTTATGCGCTCCTCTTGGGCCTTATCAACGAGATCTATGAAGAATGCATCGATGAAGTCCTTGTAAAGGGCAGCTACGCCGTAAGCCGAGACCTCCAACCAAGCCCTTCATCAGCTTATCGGCCGGCCCCTTTATCGGAGCCCCTCCTACGATGGGGATAATGGCGACTATACTCGTCTTCATCGTCCTTAACGCCTCCCTCACCCCCTCGATGGCCAAGACGGGGCCTATGCTCACTATCGGGTTGCTAAGGCATACGATTACGGCGTCCGCCTCCTCCACCGCCTTTAAAATACCTGGGGCTGGCTTTGCGACGTCAACGCCTTCGAAATCAACGCTTAGAATATCATCTCTAGCGCCTCTTTTAACGAGGTACTCTTGAAGGTTATACTGCGTGTTACAGGCAGATGTCGATCGCAGAGTCTACGGTTGGGATATTGAAATCCCTCAGGGCGGACTTCTGTTATCTTAGGGTCAGAAGAGTGGTGTTGTGGCTTGCCATTAGTACGTACTAGTCAAATGAAATTAGTATATAAAATGGCTAAGCATAATGCCAATGTGATGGAGAAGGCTGGAGTTAAGCAGGTGATTACGTCTTGTGCAGGAATTTAACGCTAAAGGATGATTATGGAAAGACGCTTCAACCTCAAGTTAGATATCGAGGTATTGCGCGTATCAGAGCTTCTATACTCGCTCTTAAAGGAGGGCAGGCTTAAGTTCACGAAGGAATTGGATATGACTGTAACGTACCACGACCCTTGTCACTTAACTAGGAGTATGGCAGTAGCCCTGCCGGAACAGAAGAGGCAGAGGGTCTACGAGCCTCAGAGGGCGGTCATCGACGCCATACCAGGGGGTAGAGTTCATCGAAATATTACGAAATCGAGACGATTCTTGGTGTTGTAGCGCAGGGGCGGGCGTGAAGGCAGCCTTCCCAGATATGGCGATGTGGATCGCGATGGAAAGAGTTAAGGAGGCTAAGGAGGTTAACGCTAAAGCCATGGTAACCGCTTGTCCATTTTACGTAAGGAACTTACAGGATGCGGCACAAGAATACACAAGCCGATTAAGGTATTTGACTTGACGGAAATCGTCGCCAAAGCGCTGTGAGGTATTTTAGCATACGAATGTGATTGAAACAAGTCCTCTTTTTGTGCAATTTGTAATTCCACTCTCTAATAGTCCGACCCTCTTAC
The DNA here is from genome assembly GCA_009889585.1 of Candidatus Bathyarchaeota archaeon. Lineage (GTDB taxonomy): Archaea > Thermoproteota > Bathyarchaeia > Bathyarchaeales > WUQV01 > WUQV01. The sequence goes on from WUQV01000050.1 coordinate 6,013, forward strand.
TTTCAGATTCAAACAGATTTTGCATAAGGGTGCTCACAGCCCTCTTACAACTCGAAGTTCAATGTCTTCTTCAAAGGATGTAACGCTAGGCAATCCGAGAGGGACAGAGGGTGAGCCGTTAGTTTCATCAAAGAAACTTGAGGCCAAGTCAAATTTTAGGAATTTAGCGAATTCTTTGTTATAATATCCTCATGACGAAGAAATGTGCAAGTAGCAGCGCCGTGAAGAAGAACATGTTAAACATTCAGAATGTCGCTAGGACGGCGATCTCCAAGGCATATTTCACGCAGTTGGCCTTACCTCTTTCAGTAGCTTTTTAGTTAAATACATCACTAATGTATTGAGCATCCCTCTAAAGTTAGCCATCTTAGCTCTGATTAGAAGCAGAATTGACGGCAGTGCTTTGTCACATTACCCATATTGCAATGCAGATATAGGCAATTCAGCAATCTTTATGTCACCTTTGGTTCAGCTCCTAAACTTGCCGCCAAGGGTTCAACGCGCAGCCGTACATTCCCCGTTAATGCATCAACAACTTAGAACTGAGGCAAACGATATGATGAAGGTCATCGAGATAAGGCCTAGGGATCTAGCATCTTCGCGAAGTTCTAACTTGAACATTCATTATACATTAGGCTAAGGGCTGACATCTTTAAACCTAAAAATTTAAATGGCAGGCGTTCCTCAGCAGAATATAGGGAAAATCGATATGACCGAAACTGTAACGCTTGGCAAAAGACCTCCTCTTGAAGTCGTCGAAAAGTTGCCACCTCCGGAAGAGGTATTCAAGATTCCGAGGATAAGCGCCCGATATTACTTCGCTAAGGTTCTTGGACCCGCCGTAATAGTTCTAGGCGCTGCAATAGGAAGTGGAGAGTGGCTAATGGGCCCCGCGGCGGCCGTTAAGTACGGATTACTTATATTCTGGCTGGTGTGGGTTGCATCAGTACTGCAGACGATATTTAACATGAGCCTTACGAGAGTTACCATGGCGATCGGAGAGCCAGCTGTCGTTTACTTCTCGAGGATTCCGCCAGGTCCGAAGTTTTGGAGCTGGTTTACGCCCATACTACTCTGGCTTCAAATGTTATGGCCTGGTTGGGCATTAGCGGCAGCTACTGGGCTAGGAGCTGCGATGCTCGGGCGCATACCAGGGCCTGGAGAAATAGGCCTAGTCCGCACTATAGGTGTGGTACTCTTCATCTTATGCTTAGTCATAGTCTCGTTTGGCTGGAAGATAGCAAGGACTCTTGAAATATTCATGTGGGGAGCAGTGATCTTCGTACTGGCATCGCTAATATTCTTTGTAGGCCCCCTCACCATAAAGGCGGAGATGGTAATAGAATCCCTTCATGGATTCGCCAGCATCGGCTACTTACCGCCTGGGATTGACATACTCCTATTAGGCGGTTGGTGGGCTTACATAGCTTATGCGAGCGGTAATAACTGGATAGTCACTAACTATTATAGAGATAAGGGCTATGGCACTTCAAACTTAGTAGGTTATATACCAGCGATAATAGGGGGTAAGAAGGTTCCAGTGTCGCCTGTTGGAAAGACCTTTAAGATGACTGACGAGAACTTAGCCGTATGGAAGAAGTGGTATAAGGCGGCTCTATACGACCAGTGGGGCATATTCTTCGTAGGAGCGATGCTCGGAATGATGATACCGTCGCTAATAGCCGCTTCCCTATTACCGAGAGGTGCTGACTTGCCTGCGTGGGGTGTTGCAGCTCATGTCGCGAAGGAGTTCGCAGGAAGGGTCGGTCCGTGGGGATTCTACTTCATAGCGTTAATAGGGTTCTTCATACTCTTCACTACTCAGCTTCAGATAATAGACGCCTTAATGAGGAATACCGTAGACGCTTTATGGGGCACGAGCGAGAAAGCTAGGAAGCTCGCTAGGGGGGACATAAGAGTTCTCTACTACCTAGCATTCGTAATCTATATAATAATAGCTTCTTGGGCCATATTCCAAGCGCCGCCGTTAATACTGCTGCTGGTCGGGGCTAATATGGCGAACTTCGCTGGGATGTTCACGGTACCTGCCGCAATGTACATGAACAGTAAGTTACCGAAAGAGATAAGGCCTAAAATGTGGGAGTATGTAGTCCTAGTGATCTTCTGGGTGTTTAACATATTCTTCTTCACCGCTCTGACGCTGTACTATGGCTTCGGCATAAGGGTCTTATAAACCCTTTTTTCTTTTTAGTATTCCGCTTCACTAAAAATGGCATAAGATTAGTAAAAGGGTTTCATTTGAGTTACTGGACCTCTAGGCTCCGCAAACTACTAAGCCTTAAGCGCTTGCACCAAGAAATTTAACCTCCTGCTGTAAAGCATCTCGTCCTTTCCCAAGCCTAATATTAACATGATCTTGTGCAAAAACCCGTTGCATATGAGGTTTTCGTTATCCGTCCAAAGGAGCGAAGCCCAAGCATGCAAGCCAAAGAGCAGATACCTGTAATGGAAAGCTTAATAAACGTAAGATCTTGATAAACTTGTGAGGAATTAAGTTGGCTAAAGCAAAAGTTGTTAAATTCATGCTTCTAGAATGGTACGAGCCTCCGCTTCATACGCGGACATTGGCTAAGAACCTTGCGACACCTGAGAACGTTGGATCTGTAAATCTCGCTCTAAGGGAGTTTCGAATGGAGCCTGGTGGCGCTGGAGAACGGCATCGGCATGAAAGAATGGAGCACGTATTCATCATCATAGAAGGCCATGTGATGGTAGTTTGTGACGATGAGCGATATAACCTTGAACCAGGCGATGTAATTTACATACCTCCAGGAGTCGAACATTACTTCAGCAATACTGGACGTAGCCCTGTCTATATCTTGGCAGCATATTCACCGCCTACGGAGTAGAAGGAAAGATATGATATAGCTGCTTGTGCCCCCTGCAGAGCCTTTGCATAGTTTTCATACCTTAAGCCATTCTGTCCTTCTTTCAGCTGCTTCACCAAATGGGTTGCCGTTTTTCTCTATCCAGTCTGCGATCTGTGCATGTGGCGGTGTGATGTAACCTGACCTAGTAAGCCTATATCTAAGCTTCTCAATCATCGCGGGGATATCTATCTCTAGCGGGCATCTAGCCTTACAACGGCCGCATTCGGTGCATGAAAATGCAAATGGAGCAGCTTTATTAATGCCATGGTAGAACGCCGTCCAGATAGCGCCTATAGCCCCCGTATAACGGTAGCCCCATACCTGCCCGCCGATATGTCGGAAGATCGGACAAACATTCAAGCAGGAGCCACAACGGATGCAGTACACAGCTTCCTTGAAGTCCGGATCCTTCATTAAGTCCTGCCGGCCATTATCAAGGAGGACGACGTAAAGTTCCTTAGGCCCATGAGCTGGGATAACCGTCGTTAGTTCAATATCAGCAGTTCGGCTTGGACCTGTGATGAGGGAAACGTAAACTGACATCAGCTGTCCAGTTGCATATGGAGGCAGAAGCTGGATGATGACGGCGGCGTCCTCAAGCGTTGGGACGACCTTCTCTATGCCCGTTACGCAAATGTGAACGGGTGGTAGATTAGTTACATGCCGGATGTTTCCCTCATTTTCCATCAGAACTATCGTCCCAGTCTCAGCTACAATGGCATTTGCACCAGTGATACCTAAATCAGCCTCTATGAATCTACCTCGTAACAATTCACGAGCTGCGCTTGTTACAACTGGTATATCATCCGGCGGAAGCTCCTTTTTAATGACCCGTGAGAAGAGCTCCGCAACATCCTCCCTAGGGATGTGGGTAGCAGGTGCTACTAAGTGTGAGGGCTTCTCCTTTCGAAGCTGAATGATAAATTCGCCTAAGTCTGTTTCAAGGACGTTGATGCCCTTTTCTACAAGGGCATCGTTAAGAAATATCTCCTCGCTAACCATAGACTTACCTTTCACGACCAATTTCGCATTATGATCTAAACAAACCTTGCAGATGTAGTCCGTACATTCCTTAGAATCCTTCGCTAAATAGAAAACACCATTAAGGGCCTCTATTTTCTCCTTAACCATTTTAACTAATTGAGGCCAATTATCAATAGACCACGATTTTATCTCTCGAGCCCGCTTTCTAAGGTAGGGAATATATGGAAGCTTCTTGAGCGCATCCGCCGTCATGGCTGTAAAGCGCGTCGTAAGCCTATCCATTGCTACTTGCAGCTTCTCATTTCGAAGAGCTTTAGCTATGTCAGCCGCATAAGGTTCATACCATTCTGCTGGAACTTTCAAAGTTTTCACCCCTTACTAAATTCGCAGAGCTTTACAAACGAGCTCCGTTAAGTCAAGTATGTCAATCCCTATTCCGTAAACCTTTGTAGCATCTTCAAAGTTCAGGATGCAGAAAGGACAGGGAGTAACTAGAACTTTAGCTCCTATAGGTAGCGCGTCCGCTTTCAACCGATGAGCAGCTATGGTGATAGAAAGCTCTCTAAACGCTGACCTAAGCCCCCCACCAGCACCACAACAACGTGCTTCCTCACGGGTATTAACCATCTCTACAAGCTCCACTCCAGGTATAGCTTTAATCACATTTCTCGGGGCGTCGTAGACACCTACATGTCTACCCAAGTGACATGGGTCATGGAAAGTTACTCTCATCGGCAATCCTTCTTTAAACTCTATCCTTCTATCTTTTATAAGCCTTTCTATGTAATGTGAGACGTGAAGAACTTCAAACGGCAGATCGCCAACTATTTCTGGATAGTCTTTACTAAAGGTTCTAAAGCAACCTGCGCAAGATGTGACAAGGGTCTCAACACCCTTAGCTGAGATCTTCTCTACGTTGATCCTGGCATACTTGTTTACAACAGGATTCCTTTGTCCAGTCCGAAGCAGAACCGATCCACAACAACCCTCCTCTGTGCCAAGTATGGTGAAGTCCACATTAGCATGTCTAAGGATCTTTGTAGTCGTTATAGCAGTATCCTGCACACGGTACGAAGCCATGCAGCCAACCCAGTAAAGCACTTTAGCCTTTTCTGGGAGCTTCATTGCACTCTCCCTCTGCAGCCATTTGATCCGGTCAAATTGAGGTTCTCCAAAGGGGTTGTTATAGTTATCGATTTTAGAAGAGATGATCTTATGTGCCTCAGGTGGCGCGATAGTAATTTTAGTTAATTCATAACGTGCAACCTCTATTATTCTATCAACCTCTAGACCAGCTGGGCATTTAACATAACAGTAACGGCATGTTGTACAAAGGTAAATTTTATCAACAATGGTCATTGAAGGCTTGAGCTCATTAGTTATGAGACCATAAATGAGACTCATTCTACCTCTCGGGCTCGCTGTTTCCTCCATATTCTTTTGAGAAAGAACAGGACAGGCGGGGCGACAGAACCCGCATCGATTGCAAACATAGATTTTTTCCTCGTAATCCTTCAGAATAGGTAACTTAGACATATCCATCATCGATTTAACTTCATAGCGCTATCTTGCCTGGATTCATAATATCATTGGGATCGAAAACCCTTTTAATTGCTCGCATTACTTCAATAGCCTTTTTGCCATATTCTTCCTCTATAAGGGAAGCTTTCAGTATGCCAATACCATGTTCAGCAGATATACTTCCACCTAGTTTAAGGATTCCATGGGATAATTCTGTGTGACATTTTAGAACGCGATCAATTTCCTCAGGATATCGTACATCAACTGGCCAAATAGGATGTATATTTCCATCTCCTGCATGGGCTATTATAGCCATAGGAAGCCTCCATTTCTTGGATATCTCCCTAGCTAATCTAAAGGCTTCTGGAAGCTTATTAACTGGCACACAAAAATCATCTACTGTTAACGATTTCCTGAAAGCTCGAAAGGTTGAGGGGTAAGCAGCTCTTCGTGCTAAATATAGATCCTCCATCTCCTTAGCAGTTGTAGCACGTTTGATCTCTATGGCGCCAACATCTTTTAAAATTTTCTCTACTTTCCCAGCTAGCTTCTCAACTTCCTCTCGAGTTCCGTCAAGGTCAATAACCATAAGGGCGTCCACTTCTGGCAGTCCGAGCTTCAACCACTCATTAATTGCTCTAATGCATTCAATGCTGATGATCTCTATTATAGTAGGAACAATTCCTGTCTCAAAAATCTTGCTAACAGCTAATCCTGCTATCTCAATTTCGTAAAATGCTGCGGACATTCTGAGCAATGCCTCTGGAAGAGGGCGAACCTTTAGAACGGCCTTAGTTATTATCCCAAGCGTTCCTTCAGAGCCTACAAAGAGACGAGTTAAGTCAAATCCTGTAACGTTCTTAAGGGTCATCGCACCCGTTTTGATGACATCTCCGGTAGGCAATACAACTTCAAGTCCCAGAACCCAATCACGCGTTGTGCCATATTTTAAAGCTCGCATGCCCCCAGCGCACTCAGCAATAGCTCCTCCTATTGTGCACGAATAAGTGCTCGCAGGGTCAGGAGGCCAGAAAAGGCCGTGCTTAGCTAGCTCCTTTTCTAAATCTTCATGAACGACCCCAGGCTCGACCACGGCAATAAGGTTCGTTCTGTTTATCTCCAGTATCCTATTCATTCCCGTCATATCAACAACTATTCCGCCCTTTACCGGAATTGCTCCGCCTGTAAGATTGGTGCCTGCACCACGTGGTGTAATAGGGATTTTTTCCTTATTCGCCAGTTTAACGATCTCTACGATCTCCTCAGTCGTATGAGGTCTAACTACAACATCTGGCATCGCCCAATATAATGATGCGTCACGAGAATAGCAGTAACGTTCCTCGTACGAGGTAAGGACGTGCTCTGATCTGACGATGTTTTTAAGTTTTTCGATGATTTGCACCAATTTGCGTTGCTTCATAAACATTTGCATCCAATATCTACGCAAGGATTGACCCGATATAAGTTTATGCGGATCTTTAAGCTGGGAAAAGGGGCCCAATTAATTAATGGAGAGTTTCGCATATGTAACTGACTCTATGTTTAAACAGTAAACTATTGCTTTAAACCCTTAATCATGCTTAAGATTTCCTCAGCCAGCCCGATAGAATCCTCTAGGCTCCTCATGACCGTGTTCGTTACGAATACACGTAAGCCTAACGCTTCAACGTGCTTCCTTTGAGCTTCATCGACAGAGTCCATGACGAAGGCGTCTATGAAGTCCCTATAGAGGCTCGCTACGCCATATGCTGACACTTCCAACCCTAACCCTCTCATCAATTTATCAGCAGGTCCCTTCAAAGGGGCACCTCCTACGATGGGGCTGATGGCGACGACGTTCGCCTTCGTCTCCATTAACGTCTCCCTCACCCCCTTGATGGCTAAGATAGGGCCTATGCTCACTATCGGGTTGCTAGGACAGACGATTATGACGTCGGCCCTTTCCATGGCTTCTAAGGCGCCTGGGGCCGGCTTAGCGACGTTAACTCCTTCGAACTCCACACCTAAGACTTCATCTTTAGCACCTCTTTTAACGAGGTACTCTTGAAAGTTCAAACGTCCAATCGGCGTCATGATCATCGTCCTCACCTTATCATTACTCATAGGAAGTATGCGCGCCTTCACACCTAACGCTTTACGTATCTCATCCGTCACTTGAGAGAGGCTATATCCCATTCGCAATAAATGCGTACGATATATGTGCGTGGCAAGGTCTCGATCGCCGAGGTTAAACCAAGTCTCGTATCCGTAACGCTTGAGCACCTCTAGGCAATGGAATGTGTCGTCTTTTACGCCCCAGCCCTTTACCTCATCGACGATCCCTGCGAGCGTATAGGTTATTATGTCCAAGTCAGGGCAAATGTACAACCCATGAAGCTCGATGTCATCGCCAGTGTTCACTATCGCGATGACGTCCTCCTCAGGAGCCACCTTGACGATTCCGCGGAGCAACTTGGCGGCTCCAACGCCTCCTGCTAACGCCACTATCCCTCCCAACGCGTTCCCCATCTGTTTAAGTGGACGATATCCCCTAAAGGCCTCCTTGAAGGGGGCTTTGGCGACTCAGCTGGCCTTCCAACGGTTATCAACGCTTGAGGCTCGACATCCTTCGGAATCCTTAAGGCCTCTCTCACGACGTCTTGACAGAACAAAGGGGCGCAAATCCAACAGGCTCCAAGCCCCTCCACATGAAGGGCCAATAATAGGTTTTGAACGGCGGCCGCAACGCTTTGGACGGCCATCGTTCGCTCTGCTGCCATCCTTCTTTCGTCAGGGTAGGCGTGCATGGCCTTCATGGTGGAACACGCCAATATGAGAATAGGGGCTTCCGTAAGCCTCTCTATCGACGATCGCGTGAGTCGCTCCCGCTCCTTCAAGGGGAGACCATCGGCAGCTAAGTCCTTGTCCCACTCCTTGGCCATCGATTTGGCGAGCTCATGCTTAATGGACTCATCCTTGATTACGATGAAGCGCCAAGGCTGGGCGTTATGAGCCGAAGGGGCCCATGTCGCAGCCTCTAAAGCCCGTCCTAAGGCGTCTTCGGGCACGTCCTCCTTTAGGTACTTACGGACGCTGCGCCTGCCCTTTATGACTTGGTAGATCAACGGTTCGACCTCGCCAAGGGTGGGCAAAGCCGCGCTTAAAAGCCCAAGGTCGTATGATGGCTTAGATTATCCCCACATTATGATAACTTCCCCTACACTTCTTGATTTTGACAACGTCAGAACTTTGTAGGCTTAGAGCACGCATCCAATCACATGTAAGTGATCAATGACAACCGTTCTAAAAGGTGAACGTGTCGTCCTAAAGTATAGACTTAAATGCTGTCCTTATGTGATTCGTTACGGAGGTGAGGGACGCTTGAGGGAAAGGATAGCTTACGGGCTCATCCTAGTGCTGGCCGTCGCCTTAGCGGGCGTAAGCGGTTATCTCTTCGCCCTATACGGTCGGCAAGGCGAGTCAGGGACCTATCCCTACGCTGTACCTCCTATAATTGGCGGACAGGGGCAGATAACTCAACCAGCTCAACTAAAGACGATCGTGGTCACAGGCTTTGGAAGGACCTTCTCGAAGCCGGATCTGGCCGAGTTGAGGCTCGGAGTCATGACCGAAGCGACCACGGCCACGGAGGCACTTACGAAAAACGCCGTCTCCACGGATCAAGTGATCAAGGCCCTGAAGGCCCTCGGCATAGCTGAGGAGAGGATAGAAACATCATACTTCAGCCTCCATCCGAGGTATTCCACGTATGGAAGAACCCTCATAGGGTTTGAAGTCATTCACATGCTGAAGGTTACCACGACCAACATAGACGACGTTGGTCGAATAATCGATAAGGCGGTGGAGGCCGGGGCTAACAGGGTGGATGGTGTGTGCTTCATCTTCACGAGGGAGAGGCTTCAAGAGCTAAACGGCATTGCCAGAAGGATGGCGGTCGAGGATGCCAAATCGAAAGCGGAGGTTATCGCCAACTCACTTGGCGTCAAGATCGTTGGCGTAGCCTATGCGGTTGAAGAAGCGTATCATTATCCTTACTACTATATGGGGGTGGAGCTTGTAGCGTTACCGACACCGATTATGCCGCCAGCGGAGGTAGGAATAACGGTCATAGTCAGAGTAGCATACATAATTGAATAAGTAATAGTAAATCGTCGACATCATAGGACACGCATAAACAACTTCCTTTTCTTCAAAATACTCTAAACTAATTTAAGGTTCACGTTACAAAGGCAGGGCTGAGAGTCAGTATTATACCATTGCCCTCTTTTGTTTGTAGTTGATATCCATTTTGTTACTCCTAGCTTAAGTAAAAAAGGAAGCTGCAAATGAGCTTTACCTTAGATAAAACCCTTATAATCTTGAGCGCCCTAGTTGAAAACGACCTTTAACTTTCGGTCAAATAGCTTGACGAAGATTCGCAAAGGCATGTGCAAGGCTTGGAGTTAAGGAGATCACCAGTGATCGATGCCATCTTGATCTTCCTCCGAACTCGGCTATTTAGTGATAGGCCCGTTAGTTATACCTTCGCTAATCCTCTTAACGTTAATCGGCTTCTTTGTTACGCTTGGTGATCGCAGGGTTTCCTGAGAGGTTCTTTAGGACACGTTATGATAATCTTTGAAGTTGGTGCTCACGTCGCTGCTTTGCTGATTGGCGTGAGCATCAGATTATCCACAGTTAAGTTGTTACCCTTTAGAAATCATATGTCTGAGGGAAGAATCAACAATTGCGGAGCCTCTTCAAAGAAACTTGGCTTAAAAAGATGTTGAAGTAGCATTTTTATCATGAACAGAACAGAGCATGATCTGAATGAGGATGGAGTTCACCCGCTTTAAGGGATAATGAGGGATAGCCAAGAGCTATTAAAGCTAATATAAAGAGCTGCTGAGCTATAGGCCTAGATACGGATTCCAGTGTAGCTTCTAAATGTCTATCTGGAACTAGGAAAGCTTAGGCTTTCTAAGAATCTTCAGCACTATCAGCATTATAGGGTAAAGCACACCTATGGATAACATGACGAACCCTGGATATATAAATGGTTTATGTTTAGATAGACGAAGGAAGCGGAAACGACACTCAATCATTAGTTCGATGGAATCAAGATTGGTTATATGAATTTGATAAGTCCCAAGCTCTTCTATCTGCCAACCTACAGTGAACCCGACGGATGAATATCCAAGCTCATACTCAAGTCTGCCGGAAGGTGTATATACTTTCATTTGGAGATATACGTTTCTATCTATTACGGCATCTATGTCGAGACCTGCAAAGTCTTGTTCTTGAAAATCTAGCCTACTGACTGGTGGATTAAAGCTTAAATTGATATGAGTGCCATTATGTGTATAATGTATACGCGTTATCTCTCCGTAGGTTATGGTATACTTAACGATGAGTGTCTGGTTTGGCTTTATGCAAACTGAAGTAGGTCTGATTGGCCTATCGCGTATTTCAAAAATTATATCCCTCTCAGTATGCAAGACTGCATAAACAGCTGAGGCTAATAACGTCAAACACATAACCGTCGAGTAAATCTTCAGCAATAGATTCTTCTCTCCGGCCCTCAATGTAAGCTCTTCCTAAGTTAGATCATAGTGCCTCCTTTATATACTTTAAAAAGGCCATCCCTTAGCCTACGTGGATGGCCAGAAATGCCGATGCTTTGATGGCAGACATTAACGACAAGAAGAGGCAAGTACAGAGCTGAGTGAAGCGTTTAATACGCGCAAATAGGAAGTGACGTTCGAGGTGCGTTGAGTTTGAGTTGAATGTGACACAAAACTTCATCCTGCCCTTGGGTCTATGAGCCCATGTACTAGGTCGGCTAGAAAGTTGGTTATTATAGCACATAGATTTATCGCGTAGAACACGGTGTATAGTATGAGTATATTCCAATAGGCGCTGTCAAGCCCTTCCAAGGGCCTAAATGAGACCGCTCACCTTCAATTCATTAGCTGCCCTTTGACAACAAGTCGTGGCGAACGATATCGCTTGGGCTACCTCCCGTAATGCTTCATCATACCTCCTTAAACGTACCTTCTCCATCGCCTCTTCAACCCTAGCGCTTACCTCTTCAAAGAGCATCACGCCAGTAACGTTCCTAGCTATCTTCACCTCGCCTAATAAGGCATTTAAGAAGGAAAGTAAGAGCTTCTCAGCCCCTAAACGATCCTCATCGCTCATTCCTTCTACTTCATCAACTAACTTCGAAGCTAAGATCAACTCAGATTTCAACCTTTCAGCGTATTGAAAGGATATGAACGCCTTACGTAACTCAGACGAGGACATCACCGCATAAGGCATCCTTCATGAAAAGGCGTATCCCAGCCCTCTAAACGCAAGCTATGTTCGACTACCCCTTGACGACGGCTATCGGAACTAGCCTCGCGACGCGCGTAGCTATCCCGACCTTGTCGCTGACTTCGGCGACTCTGTCCACGCTTTTATACGCCGGATCCGCCTCCTCCGCGAGGACCTCGAAGCTAGCGGCTCTAACGACCATCCCCCGTTGCTCCAGCGCCCTCTTGATGTCTGACCCGCGGAACTTACGGATGGCAGCCGCTCGGCTTAACAACCTCCCGGCGCCATGGGCAGTCGAACCGAACGCTATTTCCATGGCCTTCGGCTTTCCAACTAAAACCCAAGAGCTCGTCCCCATGCTCCCCGGTATTAAAACAGGTTGGCCGTACGGCCTGTAATCGTTTGGAACGTCTAGGTGGCCAGCTGGAAATGCCCTCGTAGCCCCCTTCCTATGAGCCCAGACCTTCTTAACCTGTCCATCTATGCGATGTTCTTCGACCTTGGCGATGTTGTGAGCTACGTCGTAAACTAGCCTTAAGCCCATTTGATCGGCTGGCCGTTTAAATGTTTGTTCGAAGCTTTGACGAACCCAATGCGTAATCGCTTGTCTGTTCGCGAAGGCGTAATTGACGGCGCACGCCATCGCTTGGTAGTAATCCTCGGCCTCCTTGCTTCCGCCTGGGGCGCACGCTAGCTCTCGATCGGGCAGTTCGATCTTGTACTTATGGACTGCCCTTTCCATGACGCGCAAATAATCCGAGCACACTTGATGGCCTAAGCCTCTTGAGCCGCAATGGATCATAACGGTTATTTGGCCGACGCGCTCTATTCCGAAGGCCTTGGCGACCTTCGGGTCGTAAATTCTATCGACCCTTTGAATCTCCAAGAAGTGGTTCCCAGATCCCAACGTGCCCACCTGCGG
>WUQV01000051.1 GCA_009889585.1 Candidatus Bathyarchaeota archaeon
GCCTCCTCATCCTTGCCTAACGTAGCGAGGGCTTGGGATATACCCTCGGCCCTCTTCAGTAGCTCATCCTTAAAGCATCGGTCAGGATTCTCTCGCACTTTATCAAGGAGATCTCCCGCTCGTCTGGAAGCCTTACATTAAGCGGCTGCGATGATACGATGAGCGCTGCTAGCGCCGGCGCTATTAAGAGGAGATATAAGAGCCTCAAGACCGTTTCTTCTTACGGATTAACTGCATCAGGCTGTCGGAAAACGCCTAACCACATCGCATAAATGCCTGAAGAAATGGAAAGCTATTTTTGGAGGCGCTGCGCACCATCAGCTGATGAGGATCCTTCGGACGGTCGCCCTGTCGACTTTAGCGTCAACCTTGGCAAGCATACTCACTGGCATCATCCTCAATTACGCCCTATTGCTCCCCCTTCCTTTCGTCATCGTCATTTGTACGTTGGTGTTCTTGACGGTGTTCACATTCGACCCGTATTTCCGCTCGTTAAGGCTTGAGGACAGGCTTAACCGCGTGATCGACTTGATCAATATCGTCGTCTCCGCCTTAATAGGAGCACGGGGTAAGTTATTTCAATTGAGAAGGGATAAGGCGCTTACGGCAGGAGATCTCGCGGATGTTTTCGATGAAGCCACGTCGGGGATTAGCGAAAGCGTAGCACTCGAGTACTTCAAAGTCCTTAAAGGCAGGTCAGGTGGCTCAAGCCATGAGGAACGCAGAAAAGGGGAGCTACTGGAAAAGGCGAGGCGGAAGGAGATAAATTACGAAGAGGCTGAAGAATTGAGAAGGCTGCTGGAGAAGCAAAGAAAGGAGCGTGAACGAGCAGGCGATACCTTTGGAGCCATCATACTAGGATTGCTCATTCTATTCGTACTAGGCATTTTGTCAGCTTTACTCGCCGAAAGGAAAGAGGATTAGGCTGCGCTGCTTCTCGCGTCATCGGCGAACCTATGAATAACCGTCTGAGGGGAGGTAATTATTTTTCGATAATAACATCTTAGTATAGCCGAGCTAAGGAGTATACTCGATGAGCTTGAGGTAGGGCTTAAGGTCGATTTTCATAAGTGATGATGTCGCTGAAAGGTTATCAAGGTTAAAGCTGGACTCCATGATAAGGTTGGCTTACGATCGTAAGGAGATGGGCACTTCGTCAAAAGATCTATAGAGGTGTTAAGCGCGCATGGTATTAGAAGGAAGA
>WUQV01000052.1 GCA_009889585.1 Candidatus Bathyarchaeota archaeon
GAGGAAGCGCCCATGGGCCGGAGGCGCAGGGCCATGAGGCCGAGGGGGATATCCCCTAAGGCGGAAGAGCCGGCCACGAAAAAGGAGGTGAAAGGTTGAAGGCTCTTAAAAGATGCAATATGTGCAGGAGGGAACTAAGCTTTAACGAAGCTCGATATTGCTTTGCTCATATGAAGGCGGAGGATGGAGGTTGGGGGGTTTTAGCGGTATTGTGTTCCAATTGCGCGATGATTTGGATCATTTGGGCAATTCATGGAAAGGAGGCGATGATCGCGGAAGTAGAAGGAAGCCCTTCGAAAACGCGATGGAATTAAAGGTGGGGAATGGTGACGAAGCTCGGTTATACGCATATCTGCTTGCCGGTGGATTTGGCCGCTCAATTAAAGGCCATCGCCAAGGCGAAGGGCTTAAGCATTCCAAAGCTCGTTGAAAAATTGATCGATGAAGCGGTCTTAAGACCGCCTCCGTCGAGTCTTAAGACCGTCTTAAGACCGATGGAATTTAAGGAGGTCGCAAGAGGGAAAAATCAAGGCCCGTTGGCGAATTGCAGCTCAAAACGAAGCCGGAATCGGGTGCCGACTCGCGAAGCGAGGGGGCTGTGGTGCGGGGGGCGGGATTCGAACCCGCGAAGGCCTACGCCAGAGGATCTTAAGTCCTCCCCCTTGCCCTAGGAGGAAGGCCCGTCCTATTTAGTCCACTTGGGTACCCCCGCATCGCAACGACTGAAGCGAGACTTTAACTTAAGCGTTGCCCTGTTTCTGAACCCAGCAAGATCCGTAATACATATCGTAAATCATCGCTTTTCACGACCACGTCAGCCTCCTCCTCCACCCTCGAACAGCTGGGGTTAAAGGCCACGCTTAACGCAACTGCCCTAAAAATGGGGATCATGCTTTCATCATCACCTACAGCCGCGCATTCATCAACCTTTACATTGAACCTCCTCAAGATAGAATCCAAGGCCTCAGCCTTTCTATCTATCGCCACGTTCACTTTCACCTCGCCGGTGAGAGCGCCATCCTTTGCAATGAGCTCATTGGAGATGTAATAATCCACTTCGACTTCACTCGTTATCCTCTCAACTAAAAAGGAGAGGCCAGCGCTTAATAAAACGACCTTAATGCCGTTCTTACGGAGCATTGTAATGACCTCATGAACACCTTTGACGTACGGCACGGTTGCGATAATCTCTCGTACTTTTCCAAGGGATATCCCCCTCCATAACGAGGAGTCCAACCTAGCCCATTCTTCGTAACTGATGAAGCCCTCGTGAAAACGCTTAGCGTTAACCCTTCCGATATCCCAAGTCCCAAGGCGCTCATGTAAGAACTGCCAACTGCTCCTAACCTTCGTCAAAGTGCCGTCGACGTCGAATATTACGAGCCTCGGCCTCCAGCCCTTCGGCCGCCTCAAGCCGCGTCACTTGGCCGAATCGAATTAAGGGTTTCAGGACTATCAGGACTACGATCCTATGAGGGCCCGCTTTAGTCTTTTTAGGACGAGTTAAGCTCGTTAAAGGATTTTGCTGCTATGCGCTTTAAGGCTTAGCCAAGCGCTTGTTGACATACGCAGCTGATCAATCGCTTTAAAGTAATTAAAGGCGTAAAGGGCAAGAATGCGCGATGACAGCTGGCTTTAAGGTGTCGAAGGCGACGAAGGAGGATGCGTTCGGCATATCCGAAGTATCCTTCGAAGTTGCCAAAGAGGGGATCGTTAAGGAGTTCAAGCCGGAGGAAATGGCTAAGATCTTGTCGAGCGAGTTGTATTACGTGGCCGTCGCTAAGCTCGACGAAGAGGTCATCGGCTACGCCATGTCGACTTACTCTTGGGGAAAGCTGCACATATTAGACATCGCGGTGAGAAGGGACAAGAGGAGGATGGGGATCGGCAAGGCCTTAATAGAGCACCTCATTCGCCACGCCGTTGAGATGGGGCTACCGGAGGCTTATTGTGAGGTAAGAGCCGAGAACGTCCCGGCCCTAAACTTATTCACGGGCTCAGGGTTTAGGTTTAGAGCGTTCTTCAGGCTCGTCGGTGGGTTCTACGGCCTTTATCTGCCGCTTAAGGCTGTCGAAGAGCGATTAAGCAGCTGCGCTTAATAGTTGTAGCCAAAGTTAGCCCGCGAATTCATCAACATCGGTCATTATTAGTGAGCCTCTTCACAACTAAAGTCAGGAGCTTCCAGCGTTCAACCTGCCTTTACGGCGTTGCGATCCGGCCTCATACGCTGGTTCGCGGGGCTTGCTACTCCGCCATCCCATGCTTTAACGAGAGGCATGGGCTATTTGCGCCGACCCTCCCACGTCTATTTCGGACGGAGCCTTATTCAGCCTTTGGGCATCCGTCCACATCGAGCAACATGCTCTAAGGATGCCTCTTAAGCTCTATTCAAGCTTTGCCCATTCATCCCACGGTTGAAAGCCGTGAGTTTCCTGGGCACCCATTGTATAAAAACGCGCTATTCAGTAGCCTCGCCTACGTTAACTTAAGGCGGCAGCTCTTAAGACCGAGGGCTTAAGCGCCGTTTGAGACCTTGTGGAGAACTCGCTCTTGTAATATGCACATTTGCCAGCAATGAAATTAATGGACATGCGGGCGTCGTTACAGCAAGCCAAGCCGCTTAGCCATCGTGTCGCTCTTCATCTCGAAGCATTGCTTGCTAGTTAAGACCCTGCCCATAAGCGGCCACGCGCCAAGGCTCTATTTATGCAAACGAATCTCGAGGCGGAGTTGTACTTTTTACTGGCTGAGCCACAAGCTTTAAATGTTGGATGGATAATCCATCCAACAGGTGAACTTCCGTGAAAGGGGTTAGAGCTAAGTCGATTACGCTGGCGCTTTCAGCCATAACCATCGTTCTATTAATCTCGAACGTTTACTTCGCCACGAAGCCTCCACATGTAATCGAAAAGCCCATCAAGGTAGTAATCCCGCCTCCTGCATATCCGGTCACGGTTACGGACTTCCTCGGAAGGGAGGTGACATTACATGAGTTCCCAGCTAGGATCGTTACTTGCGCCCCGAGCGTGACTGAGGTGGCGGCCTTCTTGAACTTGACCGAGTTTATAGTCGGCACCGACAAATTCAGCGACTTCCCGCCCATCATCCCCAAGATGAGGGAGGAGGGCAAGATAGCTGACATCGGACTCATAATGCCGTTAAGCGTTGAAGCTGTCGCAGCCCTCAAGCCCAACCTCGTCCTCATTCACGCAGGGATGCAAGGAGGGGCCGTACCGAAGCTTGAGGAACTCGGCTTGACTGTCGTCGCATTGGGCGCGAGGAACGTCGAGGAGGTTTACGCTAAAATCCTCACTGTGGCCATCCTCACCAATCGGACGGATGCTGCAAAACGCGCCATAGAGAGGATGAGGGAGAGGGTCGAGGAGGTAAGGGCTGTTACCGCAGCCGTCATGGTCAAGCTTAGGACGCTCACGATCTTTTGGCTTGAGCCGATTTGGACGACCGGGAGGGAGACCTTCATGCATCACATCATCCGAACCGCAGACGGCTACAACATCTTCGTGGATGCGATGGGCTGGATCTCCGTAAGCCCGGAGCCGGTCATCATGAAGGATCCGGAGGTCATGATAGTTTGCCTCGGCCACTTGATGTTAGGGCCCGAGGAGGCCATGGAGAGGCTGATGGCCATCCCGGGCTTCGAGGGGTTAAGCGCGATAAAACAGGGGAGGGTCTACCTCCTACATGGACAAGCCGAGAACGTCTTCCTAAGGGAGGGCCCTCGCGTTATCGAAGCTATCGAGCTCTTAGCTAAGATCTTATATCCTGAGCTCTTCAAGGTCGAGCCCCTGCCAACCGTTATCGGAGACGATTACGTGAAGTACGTTAGCCCGATCTTCCCAGTTAAGCCATTGAAGAGCTACACGTAAGGAGGCTCCTTTTCAAACTTGAAGAAGCTTAACCGAGGCGTTAATGTTGAGCCAAACTTCCTACGTTAAGGTTAAGAAGGCTAAGCTCGTTATGATCATAATAATCGGATTTACGTCGTTAGCGCTCTTAAGCATA
>WUQV01000053.1 GCA_009889585.1 Candidatus Bathyarchaeota archaeon
CGCCTGATCTCGCTGGGGATCGTCATTAAACCCTTCTTAGAGATCGTTGCTAAGTATTCCACGCTTGATACCAAGAAATGAGGATGATAACTTAGGATTTAAACATTTTGCTAAGCGACCCTTTAAACGGATCGGCTGTTTTCGCGATGGGTCGGCTCAACTTCGTAAGGATTTAACTACATCGGCGGGAAGTTTCCTTCCGTGAGGGAGGGGATGAAAGCCGATACGCTTGCATCCCCAATTCATACGCGTTAATTCGCCAACCTGCAGGCATGGGGTCGGCATGCGTAACGCCGCTTCAAGCCCTGCGTCCCGTAAAGCCGAAGGGGAGTTGAAGCGGACGTAGTAGGGCTGGGACAGCCCGAATTAAAGCCTGTGGAGACGCTAGCAAGTCGTCTTTGAAGCAGGAAGCCCCTTCCGGTAGGGAGGGGTAGTTCACTTATGGACGCAGCCTGTCGGAAAATTTAAATACGAAACTCCGTGTCTTCTTCGCGATGGCTTCGGCGTGTCCGCGCAAACGGAGGCCATTGAAAGGGAAGTCGTGGAGGGGATAGAGAACATAGTCTAATGGGCGAAACTGCGATTGGCTGAGGCTTGAATATGCTATGAAAGGGAGAGAAGAGGGCTTAAGGAAGGTGAGGCCTAAGAACCTTGGACGACTAGGATCCATGTGGATTGGGGATGTCTTTAATGCTAACAATTGGGGCTGGGTATGAGTAGAAGGCGTAGAGGACATAGGAAAGCATGGAGTTGGAAGAGGACGTATTTAAAAGCAAGCGAAATCCATTTACTGACTGCCATTTCGAGTTCAGCGAGGAAGCAAAGGAAAAGAAGAATGATAAGAGGTGTAAAACGTGGGGGACCTCATCGTAGTGAGCGTTCAGAGCTGGTTGTGATGCCGGGACTGACTGAAAAGCTTAAGCATCTGAAAATGGCTCGCCAGAAAGAGATGGAAGCCATGAGGGACAGATATTGAGGAAAATCTGCCCCAAGTTAAAGTTGCGCAAAGAATCAAAGAGTAAGAGTTTTTATGCAAAAGTTATTTATACTGGAAGGTAGGGATGGAAGCACGATTTCCCTTTGGGAAGTTAAGCCTATCAAGCTAGCGTTTAATTGCCAATGAACTTTAGTCGCTTTCTGCTTGCTGGAAGTAAATGTAGCTATCTTTACTTCCTTATTGATAAGACATGAAAATAGCTAAATTATGAGACACACGTCATGCTGAAGTTCCCGTAAGCATTACTTAAGTGATGAAGCTTTAAGTGTAATAAACATCTGCCCACCGCTATCCTTTTAAACCCTGAGGGGCAAAAGCTTGAACACCTGCCAATCAATATGCACGCTCTCAGATTAACGGTACTGCACCGGACGGGAAATACATTCCGCTGAAAAGCTTGTAAAAATTCTCTTTCTTTAAAATCATCCACTTTTTAAATACGTATGACTTCCTCTACTCCTAAAGCATGTCATCTCACTTGATCGAAAGCATGCGCCGACCTAGCCCCCTCTATGGGTGCGTTCGAATAGCAAGCTATCCCCTAAACAAAAGCGTTTCGATGAAGGGCTTGCTTA
>WUQV01000054.1 GCA_009889585.1 Candidatus Bathyarchaeota archaeon
ATTGAGAACGAAGAAAGGACTATGGAAGTCCTCTTAACTTTACCGATAAAAAGGTTTTGGGTATCGATTTCGAAGGTTATAGCCTCGTTCGTATTAGGAATAATAGGGCTTATAGCTACATTCATAGGGTTCTATGTATATCTTGAGCTATTAAAGTCCGCCCTCGTAGAAATTCCAGCGGCTGCTCCAGCGGGAGTTACAACTCTCATTGGCAATAAAGAGGCGTTAGAGTGGATCATAAGGGAAGTCCTAGGAAGAATAACGATATATTCTTCAATGGCTGAAGCATTTACTCCATCTCCAACATCATTCGCTTATATGATGGGATTTGCAGCTCTATCCCTATTCTTCTTCGCATCTATTGGAGTCTTAATAGGAGGGCTAAGTAGTGACGTTAGGATGGGGCTTACGATATCTGGTAACGTAGGATTCCCGATCATGTTATTATCAATGTTATTCATGTATATGGAGCCAGATAAGCTTCCGATACCAGTAGAAGCCCTTCTTTCGAACCCCTTGACGGCTCTTCCAACAGCAGCATCCCTTTCCATTTTAGACAAACTGCCTCCTCTTACCCCTTTATATTTCATAATCTCTGCATCAATAGCTTTTTGCACTATAGCAGCGGTTTCTAGAGCTCTCAATTTGGAAACTTTAGATAGATTGAAGAAATTCTTAAAGTTTAAGAGACGGTTTATGAAATAAGATAATCAATAATAGTTGAGGCTCTTAAGATAGCGTAAGTGAATTTTTGCTTAGTTAGCACCTTTTAACTCCCTTCATAAGTTTGCTCATACAGGTCGACTATTTACTACGCCATCTTCCCTTTAACCCCTTTAAGCCTAACTTTGACCGATTTACTTCTAAACAACTAAGTTTGCCAAGGCCTTTCTTACGGGAAAGAGCTCCCGAAGGCCATTACGAATTAAATCCCCTACTATGCCAAGCGTTAACATCCCCATTCCCTCGGTTGAACTCTTGACGTTAAGGGCTTTAAATAGAGGCCATTACGCTAATAAAGTCTCGGCGAAAAATTTATCTTTAAGTAACTATCAGATCACTCAGCCCGCGTGGGATTTAACGATATGGTTAGAAGGTACCCATACGAGAGGTTTATTGCAATAAGGAGATATGGCGACTTTGCCTTCCTCAGGAATTCGAATTGGATTATATACGTATGTGATGCAAGCGGGCAATTTAACATTTGGAAGCAGAGGTCATATATCGGCGATGATGCTTACTATGCCTATCAGCTAACGAACTTTGTGGATTTGATTGTTAGATCAGTTTATACATCTAAAGCCAATGATATCATAATCTTCTTTGCCGATGAGAAGGGAAATGAGAATTGCCAAGTTTATAGGATGGAGGTAGATGGATGGCCTGAATCAATAACTAACAAACCAAACGTTAGACATGAATTTGGCCGTGAGTGCATTAGCCCAGATGGAAGATATTTGGCCTTCAGCTCTAATGAGAGGAATCCCCTCGATATGGATCTTGTTTTATGTGACATGAAAAGTGGAGAGTGTGTAACGCTCACGAAGGGGGGCTACTTCATCCCAATGGTATGGAGCCGAGATTCAAGGAAATTACTTGTTAATGAATGCTTCCGCCTTGACGTATTTAGAACTATGTTATTTGATGTAAGAACTGGCGAGGGTAAATACATAATGTCAATTGAGAAGAGAGCTAGGTTTTTGCCCTTTGCCTTTTCCCCTGATGGGTCATCATCCTACCTCATATCTAACATGGACAGAGAATTTTATGGAATAATGGAGTATCATTTCGATGAAGAACGGTTTGAATGGTTGATTACACCAAATTGTGATGTTGAAGGTGCAGCTTTAAGCCATGATGGTAGGCTCTTAGCTTATACGACAAACGAGGATGGCTATTCAATCCTAAGGATTAAAAACATTAAGAGCAGCCATGAAGTAATTATTGAAACCCCAAAGGGGTTAATTAGCAAACTCCTCTTCTCATACGACGATGCGAAGCTGGCGCTTTCCCTTGGAACTGCAAGAAGGCCATTTGAGATTTACGTGCTGGAATTAAAGGATATGCTGCTACATCGCCTGGTAAAAGCTCACATTGGAAATATACCTGAGGAGGAAATGGTTGATCCGGAAATTATAAGGTACGAAAGCTTTGATTGCCTAAAAATACCAGCTATCCTTTACAAACCCAAGGAGCTAAGGGCGGGCGAGAAACTTCCAGCCATAATCTCGATTCATGGAGGCCCAACAGCCCAAGAGAGACCTTGGTACAGCAGCGTTTATCAATACCTCGTAAACCAAGGCTTTATAATTTTAGCTCCAAATTTTAGGGGCAGTACTGGCTATGGGAAATCCTATGAAAGGTTGATCTATAGGGATTGGGGTGGCGGAGACTTAAAAGATTACGAACATGCTGTTAAATGGCTTCTGAATCAGGGATACGTTGATAGCAATAGAATGGGCGTTTTCGGAGCAAGTTATGGAGGGTTCGCAACATTAAGTTGTATAACGAGGATACCGGATTATTGGAGGGCTGCCATCAGTATATGTGGCCCAAGCAATCTTATAACCTTCACGAAAACGATACGCCCTGAGTGGAGAAGATGGCTTGAAGAGCTTGTTGGAGACGCTGAGAAGGATAGGGAGATGCTTGAAGAAAGGTCACCGATAAACTATATAGATGATGTAAAGTCGGATCTCCTAGTGATACAGGGGGCCAACGATCCTAGGGTTATAAAGTCTGAGTCAGATCAGATGGTTGAAAAATTAAGGGAAGCTGGAAAGCACGTTGAATATTACGTCTTCGAGGACGAAGGTCATGGAATATCAAAATACAACAATCTCGTAAAGATGGGGAGGATGATCGTAGACTTCTTCGAAAGAAGGCTTAAAGTATAAGGGAGGATGGCGAACCTCTAGGCGTTAACAAATATCCAAGATTTTATATTATCCTTATACAGTCGATTAACGTGCGTATCATCATTCATATGCTTAACGGCGGATCGAATTCGGGCAAGCCTATCTCTTAATCTGTACATTTGAAGAGAGTTTTATCTCAAAGGCCTGTATGTGAGCAGGGACATCGGAAGGTAAGCGCTAAATTGGTGTGAAGAGGTGTTGGTTGGTCTAAGGAGGCAGAACGCTTATTTAAAGGAGGGCCGAACTGGGCTTTTTAAAGGAAACGTCGTTAGAGCCTAAGGGGTTTGGCTTTGGCTAAGGGGCTAAACAAGACGCAGCCCCTTTGAGGGCGCCGATAATCCCGAGTCCCACATGGGATGGGGTAACGGGGCAATGGCACGCCCTTCGCTTCGAAGGTGTGAGCCATGAAGGACGAGGCAAATACCGATGAGTCGCTGAGCGATGAGGCATCACCAGGAGAGAGAATCTCCCGACTTTAGTCGCGGAGAGTGTCAACCGATGTAGGCAATATTTTGCCTCTAAGGCCATCAGAGGAGCTTGAGCTGAATTGCTATTTACGGCCGGATTCATGGGAAGCGGTCGGTGCTTCTAAATATGGGCCACTAATCTTCTCCTTCGAGAGCTCATATGAAGGGCTGCCGCGCTTAAGCTGCTACCGCTGGATTCAAAAGGATCTCGATCGATTTCGAATTTTGACGATCATTAAAGTACAAACGCTTTGACTTCAAAAGCTTTATAAGTTACAACACCTTCTTCGAAAGTCCCGATGTAACCCATGGGGTCTTAGAGCATGCTAGAATTGCTTATATCTCTAATGGCTTTGTGTATCTCTGTAGGGACGCTTATCTACGTAGCGGGCTATAAAGTAGGGCAGCTTAGTGTGAAGATAGATCTTCTATGGCGAGTATACGTGGAGGAGGCGTTGATCGAGGCCATGAGGCATGGTTACATAATGTTCTCTTCTAGCATTAAATTGACGAGCCGTGGGGAGGCTTTATTGTCGCCTGCATTAAAGGCTGAAATCGACAACCTAGTGAAAAGACAGAGGGATCTTCCTAAGCAATCGGAGGACAAAATAGCCTTTAAGCTTATGGAGGAATATTACAGCATGTTAAGGAAGGTGAGCGAAGAAAATAACGTGCCGCTTAGGGCGGTGTTAGCAACAGCAGCTGTGTACGTTAAAGTCCTTTCCACGAAGGGCCCCTCGGAGGTTTGAGAAACTTAAGATCCGTAAGGCTATCCGTATGATGAAGCGAACTTTGACAAGAGAAGGGCTATGTGCTTAATCCCCGTTATGAAGTCCTTTACCCTAATGTTCTCATTTGGCGCGTGAACCTTAGAATCGTAATAATTACAACCAGTGGAAATCGTCGGAATGCCTAAAGCTTCCGTAAATAGATAAACGGGGCCGGATCCGGCTATGCTAGGGCAGACGACGGTTTCAGCGCCGTACACTTCAGCGGCCGTCTCCGTTACGAGCTTGACGAACGGATGGGCGATGGGCGTCCTGCCAGCCGGATAACCGTTAAGATAAACGATCTCGACGTCCGAAAAGCCCAGCTTATCTAAGTGCCGTCTTAACTTCGATAGGATGTCGTCAGGGCTTTGCTTAAGGACCAGCCTGAAGTCGAGCTTCGCAGAAGCCTTGCTCGGAAGAATCGTCTTCGACCCAGGCCCTATGTAACCAGCGACGAGGCCGCATATGTTCACAGCTGGCCCGAGATAATACGCGGCTTTGGCCTCTAAGCCAGTTAACCCGCCTAAAAGGGAGCGTATGCCAAGTCGTCTCTTAAGGCTCTCTTCGTCTAGTTCAATCATCTCCAATAAAGCTAAATCATCTTCGCTTAACTTCTCGACGTGTTCGTAAAAGCCCTCTATCAGCACCTTCCCATCGGGAGCCCTTAACGATCCCAGCGCCTTCACGAGCCTCCAAGCTGGGTTGTCGACGATTACGCCATATGATGAGTGTAAATCGCTAGAAGGATCTTTAACCGTTAATTCGACGTAAAGGATCCCCTTCGCCCCGAGGTAAACGTTCGGCCTACCTTTCTCATCGATATAGCCCGTTTCCCAAATACATAAGTCGGCTCGTAAGCGTTCCTTATTCGTCTTCACGAAGTCGGGGAGGGTCAGGCTCCCTACTTCTTCCTCTCCCTCGATTACGAACTTAACGTTCACCGGCACCTCGCCGATCGTCTTTAACAAAGTCTCCACGGCCTTCAATCGAGCTATTATATTGCCCTTATTATCAGCGGCCCCTCGCGCGTACAGCTTGCCATCTTGTACCTTCGGTTCAAACGGCGGGTGCAACCATCCATCCAAAGGATCAGGAGGTTGAACGTCGTAGTGATTGTAAAATAACAACGTCTTACGCGCCCTCGGGTTCATTAACTCGCCGAGCACGATGGGGTTGCCGCCGTGTTCCTTACGAAGCTCGACTAATAACCCCGCTTCTTCTAACATTTCCTTCACTAAGCGGGCGCATTCGTCGATGCCCACCCCTTGAGCTGAGATGCTTGGTTGAGCGCAAAGCCCCTTCAAGTCCTCTACGAACTTATCGACGTTCTCATCCACGTAATCGAACGCCGACTTCACGAAGTCCACATCAGTTGATAAGCTTAAAATCGCTTTAAGCATTGCGGGACATTTTTCAAAGGGAAAGCTATATCATAGTTACCCTCGTAATAATTGCCGACGGTTAAACGCGGCGCAAGGAAGTAGGGATGAACCCGATGCAACTTCAAGAGTGGCTGTTGAACGTAGGCCTTCAATACCAATTCTTCGGGGCCTTCTTCATAAGCTTCGTAGGAGCGCTTTCGATAGCGTTCCCCATTCCTTACCATCTCGTCATATTGGCGTTAAGCTTAGGAGGCATGGATCCGTTAGTCCTTACGCTCGCCGCCGGCTTAGGCTCTACGATGGGCCAGTTCTTCAGCTACGCCCTCGGTTATTACGGCCGAGGGTTCATTAGCGAGGAGCGGCGAAGAAAGCTTGACTTCTTCCTTAAGTTATTCGGTCGTTACAGCGCCATCGCGATCTTCGTCTTCGCTTTAACGCCTCTTCCGGATAGCTTGCTATTCATACCCCTCGGCATGCTTCATTATAAGCTATGGAAGGCCTTCGCCTCCTGCTTAGCTGGGAAGACGTTGATGTTCTCAATCATAGTGTACTTCGGCCGATACTTCAAGGACCTAGTGCTTTTCTTCTTCGGAGGTGAGTCGAGTTGGATCGGCATCATCGTGATGTTAGCTTTAGTAATCTTAGCGTTAATTATCCTATTAAAAGTTGATTGGGAACGAGTCCTCGAGAAATACGTATTAAAGACTTTCAATCCTCCAGCGAGCTCCGCTATTAATTAGCGCTAATTATTTCACAAGGTAACCTAAGGGCTTTCTTCTCATCACACAATTAGTGACCTCTCACTACTTTAACATAAGTTTAAAACAGCACATCTATCTAACATATTTACTGAGCCCAAATTTATCTATAGCTTCAATTAAGTATAGTCCAAAATCTCAGATTATACGTTTCTTTTATCTTTTTAGCAGACTAGCCGCTTAGCTTAAGCCCCTAGCAAGCTTGATTATGTCGCACATAAATGAAGTTCACTAGAATGCTCACTCAGATAACCCAACTAACGAACTTCTTTCCTTAACCAATTGATCAAACGTAATGTAGGCATTCCCTATGACCTTTAGCCTTGCGTTAACCTCTCTTCCGCTAATCTCTATGATGTTATACGAGTTATAAAAGAAGCCCCTAAGCCTTTCAGATGAAAAGCTCCCCGAGTGTATTATCGGGGTGCCCTCAACGACCCACTTCCAAGGCCTATGCCTATGGCCGCATAGGACGAGGTTCACACCTGCCTCTATGAGGCCTTGAAGTGCATCTCCAGCGTCTAAGACGACGTATCTATCTGGCCCTGCGTCAGGGATGGGGACTAAGTGATGATGCATAGCGGCTATCTTAAACTTATCCTTATGTTTACTTAACTCTTCCTTCGCCCAAATCATCTGCCTATACCCCACCTCTCCATCATCCCTTTCAGGCCTAGCAGTATTAATCGATATAATTACGACCTCGCCTAAATCCAATACGCCTTTGAGGGGAAAGAACTGCTTAAAAATAAGATACCCTGTGGATCTATAGTCATGGTTTCCACTTAAGATTATTATATTCTTACATTCGAGTTGATTAAGCCTTTGCTGAGCCATCCTAAACTCTGAAAGAAGGGATTGTTCGGTTAGATCCCCTGTTACTATTATAGCATCGGGGTTAAGCGCATTCACTTCTTCGACAGCTTCCTCAAATACTTTGGCCTGGAACTGAGGGCCGCAATGGACGTCGGATATTTGTACTATGAGCATGGCAACGTCCTTAAGGTAGATCAGGCGTTATTAAGCGTTATCGTAGCTCAAAATACTTTGAGCGAGGCCTTTGACGCTTAACACGCCCTGTCGTAGGGGACCTCTATGCACGACGCTTCGCATAGGATGAACGCACTTTCGCACCGCCGACTCACTCACGTGTAATTTTTCGCTACTCCGAGAGGACGTATTGGCATTTCTTTGCAAGGTTTTATTATCTTAACATCTTTTTCGTCCATAATACTCCTTTTGGAAAGGATGGGAAGATGAGGTTGGAGGAGTACCGCTAAGTAAAATTAGGGAAAAATGCTCTTCCGGAGGCAGAACGCCGCCGAGGTCAGGCTAGAGAGGCCGGCCACCGCGGAAATCCAGAGAGGATGCATTCTTACGCGGCCGCTAAGGCTGAGGAGAGGCTTGCGGAAGCGCCATGGGTCTATTGAAGCAATACTTTAAGTAGTCACTGGTTAAGATAGCATGCTATCGTAACCAGTTTTATTTTCTTTTCAATTTTAAAATTTCTGTGTTCAATCAATTAACTAAAAGGCAATTTACGCTATCAATCCATCAGGGCATGCTATGAAAGCGCTTAATAAGCTAGGTCTCTTGAGATTAACTAAAGGGATCGTTCATGAGCTTTAGGAAATATTTGGATGAAGGCAAAAGGTACGTGGAGTTGAACGATCCAGTTCAAGCGAGTGAGAAGCTTTATAAAGCGGCTGAGGAAGCCGTGAAGGCTTTATCGAAGGTTTATGCTTTCGACGTTTATAAAGAAGTTGAGGAAGAGGGGAAGTGGACGGTTACGCTTTTGTTTAAATCCGTTGAGAGGATGGCAGTGAAGCTCGGGGATGAGGTAAGGCGCTATTGGAATACCGCATGGACGCTTCATGTAGAAGGGTTTCATGAGACGAGGTTAGAAAGCAGCTATGTAGCAGGGAGCATAAAGGATGTAGAGGAGTTGGTTAAGCTCGCTGAAGAACGTGAAGAAAGGGTTAAGCATCGATGAGGCCGATAAGCCGGATTTCTCAAATTAAGGCTTGATGTACAACCTTTCAAGCCTTGCCTTTAATCCTCCTATGAGATGGGATGGGTCTTCGCTAAACCATGAACGACTTCCGATGTACCTACTCCTAATCCTCCATGAAATGAAGCTTAATGCTCAGCCTTAGGGGACTCGTCCTTTAGGATCCTTTTGATTTCCTCATGAAGCTTCGACAAGCGATAACGCCATGGCTAAGGTCATGGCTTCGCTTAACGCTAAAGCAATCGATCGTAAAACGATTTAAAATGCGCTGAGGCTAAGCCCAAGGGCGTTAGCGTTGAGGGAAGCCGTCCCATGCGCTTTAACGATCGCCGGCTCTGATAGCGGAGGGGGAGCTGGCATCGAGGCCGATTTAAAGACTTTCTCATCCCTTGGCGTATTCGGGACGTGCGCCATAACGGCGATAACCGCTCAAAACACGACGGGAGTTTACGAAATCTTCCCAATTCCAGCTGAAGTCGTCAAACGGCAAATCGACGTAGTCCTAGAGGATATACCCGTTCAAGCGACCAAGACTGGCATGTTATACTCTAAGGACATAATGGTGGTCGTCGCCGATTCGATAGATAAATACGGATTACAAGTCGTCGTCGACCCTGTTTTCAGGGCTGGAACCGGCGATCCGCTTATTTTAGAGGAGGATAAACGAGCGTTAATCGAGCTCGTCATCCCGAGGGCCCTCGTCGTAACGCCCAACGTGTTCGAGGCTACGGATATGGCTCGAATGAAGGTCGTTGACGTCGATGGCGCTAAAGAGGCAGCTAAGAGGGTCGCGGATCTAGGGGCTAAGGCCGTCGTCGTTAAAGGCGGCCACTTAGAGGGCGAAACGATCGTCGACGTCCTTTATTGCGAAGGGAAGTTCGAGATCTTTAAGAAGCCTCGCGTCAAAGGGCTCTTCCACGGGAGCGGCTGCGCCTTCTCAGCCGCTATCGCCGCTCATCTGGCCTTAGGCCACGACGTAATCGAAGCCGTGACGAAGGCTGAGCAATTCATGGATAACGCTTTGTCCTTCGCCTTTAGCGTAGGGAGGGGTAGGATTCCGGTGAACCCGATGGCCTGCTTGTACAATGAGGCCGAGAAGTACCACGTCTTAGACGACGTTACGACGGCAGCGTCGTTAATCGAGAGGAGCCAGGAGTTAGCGCCTTACGCAGCCGAAGTCGGGATGCAGGTGGCGATGGCCCTTCCTTACGCCTTAAACAAATGGCACGTAGCAGCCGTCCAAGGGAGGATTGTGAGGTTCGACGGAGGGCTTAAGGCCGTCGGTTGCGTTCGATTCGGAGCCTCCGAACACCTAACGCGCGTGATCTTAAGCGCCATGAAGTACGACTCGATGTTTAGGGCCGCGTTAAACTTGCGTTATGATCAACAATTGGTGGAGGCCTTTCGAAAGCTCGGTTACGTCGTTTCCAGCTTCGATCGCCGCCTAGAGCCGCCTGAGGTGAAGGCCGTCGAAGGGATGACGTTAAGTTGGGGCGTACAACAGGCGATTAAGGCCGCAGGCAATGTTCCTGACGTCGTTTACGACCTCGGCGACATTGGGAAGGAGCCTATGATTAGGGTATTGGGAACGTCGGCTAGAAACGTCGTCGAGAAAGCGCTTTCAGCCGTCCGAAGCCTAAAGCGTTCATGTGAACGTTAACATCCTCCTTTTAAAGGACGTGCATTACTTTTCGGTGCAGAGCTTTAAAGGATCGTCGTTAACGTGGCCATATAACGTGCTACTGACCCTCGCGGCCCTCCTAACCATAGCCTTAGCTGCCATAATAGGGAAGCGAGGCTTATGAGGAGAATCGGGCTCTTCAAACACTAGAGACAAGAATTATGCCACAGCCTAGGAAATTAATCCGTAAAGCAAAAG
Source organism: Candidatus Bathyarchaeota archaeon (assembly GCA_009889585.1). Classification (GTDB taxonomy): domain Archaea; phylum Thermoproteota; class Bathyarchaeia; order Bathyarchaeales; family WUQV01; genus WUQV01. The sequence continues at coordinate 10,186 of WUQV01000054.1, forward strand.
CTTCTAAAAAGTTAGAAGTCAACTGTGCCTTGAAAGGTAAGCCAGCTGAGGTTTAAAGGTTGCTGAAGCTTTAAGCCCGAATCGTAGGAAGAGGTCTTTGGGGTTTAGTGAACTACCCCAGGCTATCGCGTGGGGCTTCCTGCCTCAACGACGGCCTGCCGACATCTCCACGGGCTTAAATTCGGGCTATCCCAGCCCTACTTCGTTCTGCTTTAACTCCTCTTTCGGCTTTACGAGATGCAGGGCTACCGGACGTGGCGCACGTGCCGACCTCATGCCTACAGGTAGACGAATTAACGCGTATGAATTGGTAATATAAGCGCATCGGCTTTCATCACCTCCCTCACGAAGGGGGACTTCCCGCCGATAGGGTTAAAAGCCCATGAGCTCGAAACTCCTGAGTTAAGAGCTTAATCGGCGATGAACGAAATGGCATACCGATAAGCGTGAGAGTGCATAGAAGCTTAATTATTATAGCGCTTGTAAGCGTGGATTAAAACTCCCTTAGGGACGGGGCAGGATTCGAACCTACGCTAAGCAGGGAATTGATTCAAGGAAAAGCTCGTGAGCGACGCGCCGATCGCTCTTCAGACTCCTGTCCAGAGACGGATGAGCAGTCATCGATTAAAGCACGAGCTACACAGCTATCTTCATCGTTAATTCCACCCTCAAGTCAATTATTTCTAACCGCCGAGGAGGAATCCAACTCCTTGGACGCTTCAGTTATTAATAGGCACTTTTCTCCCTCATATTTTCACCAGCAGAGGAGCTTCCCCCTCACGATGCTGTTAAGTCAAACCACGACCTTTGAACGTGATCGTCACGAGCCTCTCGACATCCTTCACCCTGATCTTAACGTCCTCGATATCAAGCCTCGCCTCGTGAAAGCCCTCTACGTGAAGAGTCCAAGCAACGTCCCAACAAACCCTTACGTCGTCGCCTAACGCCTTAGCGAGCTCCCTTACGGCCTCCCAAAGCCACCTCGACCTCCAAGCGCCAGTCGCCTCGGCCTTCCTCGCCTGCTCCAAGCCGTAGCACTCGGCCAAGGCCTTGACGCATTCCTCAGCGACCTTGTAGAGCTTCTCAGACGACTGAACAGGGTCGCCCTTATCGACGTGCTTTAAGGCCTCCTCGAAAAGCCTCTTTACCAGCTCGAGCTTTTCTTTCAACACCCTTCGCGGACTTCCTCCCTACGTACTTTACGTTCCCCCTCTTTAATCTTCTGCGCGAGCTTCGCGCTAGGCCAAGGGGTTTGGGGTAACCGAAGGCCTCGGAGGCGGCTGAGTTTGGTGCATCACCCATGCGTGAGGGAAAATGGGGATTATTGAACATCAACATAGCATCACTTCTCATGGACGTAAGCTTTAATTGGGCCGACATTGAAGGAAGGCATTAGTGCTGCTCGTACGCTGGAGTCACCTTCTATGACGGAGGGCTAGGCTTGAAGAGGATCCAGTAGATCCCTTCGTAAAGCCGCACAAACCTTGGAAGGCCACCAGCACTAGTTTAGCAATATAAGCCTTTCTGTTCAAAAGCTTATATATTCCACTCTCCCTTCCCTTGAAAGGAGGTAATAGGAGAATTTCTAAAAGAAGTGCTGAGCTCGGAGGTCTTAAAACGTTTGCTTTCTTAACCAAAATAACTTTTACTAGATACAAAGACTTCTTCCTTCTTTTATTTTCGTCAGTGTTAAGTGCTTTCGCTATTAACTTGTGGTTCTACCTTCTCTTACCTCACCTAAGTTATAACGTAGGCCTGAACGAAGTAGAGATCGGAACGCTAATGAGTATTCGCAAACTCGTCGGCTTTATGTTCGCTTTAGTTGGCGGAGTACTTGCCGACAAAATAGGCAGAAGAATTACATGTATAATTGCAACGCTCTTACTATCAATAGGCATTTTAACCTTAAACTTTCACTTTTTCCTACTTATAATAACAGCTATTTGCCTAATTAGCGCTGGAATGTACATAAGAAGTCCTGTAATCAAAATATTCGTTGCTGAGAAATTACCGGAAAAGGTTATGGGGAAAGGGCTTGGGCTGTTCTTCACAATAACATCGCTAGTTAGTGCTATTGCTCCCATCGTAGGAGGTACAATAGCATTGTATAGTTATAATGTACTTTTCTTTACTTCTTTTGCTGTGTCGATAATCTCGGCGTTACCGCTCATCGCTCTTCGAGAAACCATTAAAGTAAGAGAGTCAGGAGAACGTTTAAGAGGGATCAAAACCTCCATACGCCAGTTAAGCATTGTATTGAAGGACAAGACGCTTGTGATCTACTATTTCGTTTGGGGTGTTTATGCGTTTTTAACGGAGATTCCAATAACTTTCATACCGCTTTACGCAGCAGAGGTTCTTAAAATGAGCTCGGTAGAGATAGGCACGATGTTCATGCTAGTATCCCTTGCATCCATGGCATCTTACATCCCAGGGGGGGCACTAGCCGATAGAATAGGAAGTATAAATACGTTAGCATTCTCACTAGGAATGAATATTCCATTATTAATGCTACTTCCACTCCTCGACAAGTGGCTGTTTATCGCTGTGTACACTTTATCGGCTTTCATATTTATGATGCATGAGGCTCCGGAAACTAGCTTCATAGTAGAGAGAACTTCTCTTGAGTCTAGAGCTACAGCCATGTCTCTATTAGTTATGCTAATAATGCCTTTTTCCATCCCTAGCCCGATTATAGGAGGAATATTATGGAGGGAGTACTCGCCATATGCTCTCTTCACTATTTTAGCTCCAGCGCTAGTGGTGATAGCTTTATTTAGGGCTTTAATAAAGCCTCTTAAAAAGAAGGCTTAACGATCTCTTCTAAAATACCCCTGGTAGTGGGTTTTTTAGCTCTAATCCTAACCTCTCGGCCAAGTTCTTATCTAAGATTGTTTTTGGGAATCGTCGTAACTAGGAACTTTAGGGGTCCTATATCATTAACGTACACGTCTTCTACGACCATTGAGTTTTTCACGAACTTGAATTTCACGATAACTTCTTCCAATCCGTACGCACCTCTTGTAAAAAGATGGCTTATGGTAATATTTAACATTCAATGTTCGATAATATATTTGGATGTTTACGCCATCAGGTTAGCGGATGAAGCTTCGTACGTGGGAACGAATTTCACGCTAACCGACATCTTCCTGTAGGATATTTCTTTGCTAAAGATCTTTCATCCGACAGTTTTATATAGGAGGCTCTCCTAATACTTTTGGATAGATAAAACGTTAGATGCTTATGCTAAAAAGCCTAAAACGCGGGAGGAATTCGTCACGATGCTGACGGATGCCGTGAGAAGAGACATGGAGTCACGTGTTCTCCTTGGCGTTAAACCGACAAAACCTACAGCTTTCGGAACGGCCAAAATTATGAACATACATAGAGATACCCTTTACGTATGGCTGAAGTAGTTCGATGTCGATTTTAAGGAGATCTCGGGAAGCTTACCGACAACATGCTTGAGGTGGTCAAAGCCCCTAGGTCTCATCTCAAGGGAGAGTTGAAAGATATCTTGTCACTCCCCTTTAGCGCTAACTCCATGGCTTCGTGATAAACGTCCGTAACGCCAAAGAGGCCGAGCTATCCTTTTTAAGGCCCTCCACATCATCGATGTAACTCTTGACCTTCAATATGTCATCCCTAACTCCCTCGAGTAAGTATTCCCCTCCGTAGAAGCACATCTCGTGAAGGTAATGTTCCCTTGCGCCGAACCTATCATGAAAGCCCTTAGCCTTAATTAGGGGGTCCCGGAGCCAGCCTCCTATCCCTATGCAACTTGATCTTCTCCTCAGGAGCCCTCTGACGAGAGAGCGTTTGTAGCTTGAACGATGGCATTCCAAGCCTTTTCAGCCGCATCCCTGATTATAACGTCGCTTTTTCTTCCTCCTCTTTTCAAACTCGATTAAAGCAGCCTCAAGGAGCTTCCTGGCCTCGGGAATGTAGTAGGATGCTCTCTTCAGACATCTCGTCTCACATACGCGCGTCAATTAGCTTGCATAACTGGCGTAGTGAACTACCCGTCCCCATCTGAAGGGGCTTCCTGCTTCTGCGATCGGATTCGATCTCCATCCACCCAAAGCGCAGTTTCCCGTCGGCGGAAACTTTCCTTCAGCCACGTCTGGAAGGTGGGTTACGGAGGCCTTGATCTCCACAGGCGTAAATTCGGCCTGTCCCATGCCTATTGAGGGAAGGATATGAAGAACGAAAATATAAGCGCGTCGGCTTTCATCCCCTAGCCTTCGCAAGGGGACTTCCGCAGAAGAAGTTAAAGTCACCTGAGTTTCAAGCCCTTGCAGGCATTCTTGAAACAGAAGGTCTAGCTCTCGATGCGCTGAGGCCTCCAATCCGCCGAAGGGCCTAGGCTTTAGGGCATCTCATCTCAGGGGAGAATTGAAGGCGATGACCTGACAGCGGGCGGAATAGGGCTCAAGAAAGGGGGTGAATGTGAAATAAAAAAGCACGATGTTATATGTGAAATCACCAAAGAATGAGAACTTCAACTTGACATTGTTCAGAATTCTGCTGGATTTGATTGTAACGCTAAGAAGAAATGGAATGGATGCGAAAGAAGTTTGCATAAAGGCTTTAGAGGGATTGTGCGCTAAACTCAGCTCCCTAGTTAAGAGGGCCTCAAAACGAGCCTCCTTGTTAAAACGAGGAGCCGGGGGCAGGATTCGAACCCGCGTGTAGCGGGTCTGCAGCCCGCCGCCTAACCGCTCGGCCACCCCGGCTCATGACGATGGCTTATAACACGGTTATAAATCTTACCGTAAGACGATGAGGCTTACGACCGTTTCCACTTAAGCTTGTCCGACGACAGCCTCCTTCAATCGAGCTACCCTCGAACTTAAGCTAAAGTCTCGTTCAGACGTTTAAACGTCCAGCTTACGCCAAGCCGCTTTATGCCTTTAAACGCAGCCCTCTCGCCGATGAGCGTGAACGATCGCGTAAAACGAGCTTCGTATGCCGTACGAAGGCTTTATCTTATTCATCAGCACGACTAAACGTTCTTAAAGCCGTTTAACCTTAAGGAATATGTGTGAAGCTTTGTACGAAAGCCGAAGCCAAATAGCGCTTTCGCTAGACGAGCTTCCTAAGAAGTGGTATAACGTCGTCCCAGATTTGCCTGAGCCGTTGTCCCCGCCCAAGGACCCTGAGGAAGGGCCTTCACGTTTAGACCTTATGAAGGGGTTGATGGTCGAAGAGTGCTTACGTCAAGAGCTCTCAACGGAACGATGGATCCCCATCCCTCATGAGGTACAAGAGCTTTACGTTCAAGCGGGACGCCCTCGGCCGCTTTATCGCGCCCTTAGGTTGGAAAGAGCCCTTAAGCTCAAAAGGGTTCGCCTTTACTATAAGAGGGAGGATCTTTCTCCGACCGGCTCGCATAAGGTTAACACGGCTCTCGCTCAAGCCTATTACGCCGCGAACGAAGGCAAGTCCACGCTCATCACTGAGACGGGCGCGGGGCAATGGGGGACGGCGCTTTCTTACGCAGCTCGCCTCTCGGGCCTGGATTCGGTGATTTTTTGGGTGAGGTCTGTTTACGATTGGAAGGTCGATCGCCGCTTCTTCATGCAATTGCTAGGGGCGACTGTTTACCCTTCGCCGAGCGATCGAACGAGCGTAGGACGCGAGTTCTTAGCTCGCGATCCTCATCACCCGGGCTCCCTCGGCATAGCGATCTCCGAGGGCTTAGAATACGCGGAAGCGCACGAAGGAGCTGCGTATTGTTTAGGCTCGGTGCTCAACCACGTACTCCTTCATCAAACGATAATCGGACTCGAGACGATGAAACAATTCGAGCTCATCGATGATGAGCCTGATTTAATAGTGGCTTGCCTCGGCGGAGGCTCTAACTTCGGAGGGATAGCTCTTCCGTTCATCGGCGAAGTCCTCGAAGGGAAAAGGGAGTGCGAATTCCTCGCGGCTCAATCCGAGGCAGCTCCGAACCTCGTGAAAGGCGAGTACCGTTACGACTTCGGCGACGTGGCCGAGAGGACGCCGCTTTTGAAGATGTACACGCTAGGCCATAAGGTCGAGATGCCTCCGATAAAAGCGGATGGCCTTCGTTACCATGGGGCCGCTCCGATCGTCAGCCTCTTGCGGCACTTAGGCATCGTCAAGGCCGTGGCCTATCCAATAGACGAAAGGGCCGTCTTCGAGGCCGCGAGGCTATTTTTACAAAGCGAAGGTTGGTTAATCGCGCCTGAGTCAAGCTATGCAGTAAGGGCTGCAATAGATAAGGCATTAGAGTACGAAAGGATGAATGAGGAGAAGGTCATATGCATGAATATAAGCGGGCATGGGCTCTTGGATATCCCGGCTTATAAAGAGCGGATCTTGGGTTTATCCTAATGTTATAAAAATGCTATACAAGAAGGGCGTTTAAAATTCTCGCTCTTTAGAGTGAAGAAGAATGAACAGAAGTAAGTAAAAGCTAAGCATTAATCATGAGTTAAGTTTAACTCGCACGTAATGGGATAATCGAAGGTGGAATAAGACTTTTATTCGAAATGAGGTGATGATGTTCTGCTTGTGAGACATCGATTATATGTCAGTGCAGAGTTGATTTTACAGCGCAAGCCTCTTATTGAAGCCATTACTTCAGGGCTGTATTTGGAAAGCTGGTGGAAAGTAGGAATATACTCCTCAGTAGGAAGGATGTCAAAGACAAAACGAACATTATCCATAACTAGTGAAATGGCATCTGAATGAAGCGTGCTAAGGACTTGCTATTAGGTGAAGAACTTATCCTTAAGAATTGGATGGCTTACTTTCTGCCTCTAAGCTATGTATGAACTCTTCAATTATTCTCAGCCATCTCTCGAATTCCTCTTCGATATTCTCCGTAGGATAGTTCCCAAGGTAGAAGAACTGTATATGAAGTTTATCTATTATGTCCTTGAATCTTTCCTCATGAGGAGCTGGCAACATACATTTGAGCTTACCCCAGCGAGTTTCCTCCGTAGCTATGTAAGCCATGGCGGCTATCCTGGCGGCGTCGAAGAGCCTGTTGAAGGCTAACCTTATGCAGGAATCTAGCTCCGCCTCATTCTTCGCCTCGAAGCTTCTTTCAAAGATTCTTTTGGCGCCTTCTACGCCGTAGATACATATACGAGCTTCGTTGTACGTGGGATCGGCCTTGAGCTTATCGATCAACCGTTCCATGACGTGATCCGTGGCTAAGCGAAGGTAAGTCCCATCGCCGTATACGACCCTACAAGCCCCTCTAACCTGTACTGCGAAGCTCTCCTTGAGGATTTCGCCGACTTCAACCGGCACTATATCTACGTTAAAAGGAACTTTCAGCTCATCGTATATCTCTGCCGTTACGTCTAAGTATGTACCGTAGCCCTTCCTCCTCTTAGTGAAGACGAGGAGATCGAGGTCCTTAGCGCGTTCGGGGGTGTAAACGGAGGAGCCGAACTGAATTATCTCGATTACTTCTGGGTCGCTATTAAGAAGCTTCCGGCTGATCTCCTTCAGTATTTCCTCTAATGCCTTCAGCTTTAGCCGCCTCGGCCATTACCTAACTTTCATTAATTCACAGCAACTAATTAATATGCTTGGCTGAAAATCCTAGGCCTTCAATACGTAAGGCCTCTGGCCAAAGGGCCCTCGGATTACTGTCTAAGGCCTCCTGACGTTGTCTTTTAGCTAAGTTCTTAAGAGATCAATCGGTACTTTTAACATTCCTACGGCGATATGTTAACCTTCAACAGATGGATACTATGTCACGAAGACTTAAGGATGCATTACATACTTCGATTTAGCAATAACCTGCTTATTAGCAAATTCATAGGTAATTAAACTGAACAAACTATGTTAGATTTCCTTAAGCTCCAGTTACTAGCTTGATGAAGTGATCCTCGCCTTTTGCATAACCTGATGCGATCAAAATATCCCCCGCTTGTATCTTAGTGGTTGGCTTTGGCCTAATCCAACCGTCGCCCCTTCTGATGGCTAAAATCCACATGCCGATTCTCTCATGAACTTGTGCTTCGCTAAGGGTCTTCCCAACGAGCGACGACCCTTCGGTCACTTGAGCCTTTACAACGACCTCCTCAGCCCCTTCTATGACGACCCTTAAGATTGGATGAGGCTCCAACCCCCTTAGCACGACGTTCGCTATCTCAGCCGCCGCATCGGCGATCTTCTCCGTCGCCAACCCAAGCCTTATCAAGCCGAGGAAGTCCTTCGATTCGCCAGGCGAGAAGCCGCTCGATAAGACCGAGAGCTCGAACTCCGTATGAAGATCGTCTACGTATTCCTCTAAAGCGGCGACTTCTTTAGCGATTTCATAGCTATCAAGCAATATCGATGAATACGCTAAATCTAACATTAACTCGGATGTATCCTTTAAAATAACTAACTTTTCAACTATCTTCTCAAAAACTTCTTTTGAAATAGTAGTTTTAACCTCTGCTTTCTCTCGTGGCCTTTCATATACTTCACAAGCTGCCTTAAGCTCCTCTAAGCTTAGAGGAGCACCTCTAGCTATTAAAATATCTTCCTCCAAGAGAAGCTCTTCATCACTTGGGTTTATTATAATCTTCTTACCTCTTCGAATTGCTATAATGTCCACACCAGCTTTTACCTCAAACTTAAGATCTCCAACCCTTTTACTTACGAGCGATGAGCTAGGCCTTATCCTCGTGCGTATTAAACGTTCCTCAACCCTTTCGAACGCCTCCCTTACGATAGGATGTATCTTAATCCCCCTAAGGACTATGGCGGCTACGTCAGCTGCTGCATCCGATATTTTATCGGTCGCAGCCGCTATAACGGGCACGCCTATTAACGCTTCGGCATCCCTTGCCCCCCTCGCTGCCACCATCGCGCTCATATCGAGTAGGTAAGCCAACTCGTCCACATGATACTCGAGCTCCATGACCTCCTCCGCTAGCTCTCGATCGTCGAAAAGAGCGGCTGAGTACGCTAGATCTATCATCAACTCGGATTCGTCCTTCATCTTCACGAGTAGATCTCGAACTGGGATCGGCTTGTACTCAAGCTTTTCGAAATCCATTAAGCTCGATTGAGGGTTTCCCCCCTCTGAATTATTTGTGACAATCGCCGCTAGATAAACCTTGCCTTTTGCAACGAAGTAGGAAACGATCATGGCCGTAAGCGAGCGAATGAGCCGTTGGACGAACGCCCGTCATCTTTAAGAGCTCATGAAGGCACGAACGCGATGGCGTGAAAGGGATTTGGCCGAGGCAGAGGCTAGCTTAAGTCGGTTCAAGGTGCTGAAGGAATCATTCGGAGCTTTATTCTTCGATTTAGGGGGCTTGTTAGCTGGAGGAGTAGCAGCTTACTACGTTTCGTTAGTCCTAATAAGGCCATGGGTAGTGATGATTTATCCTATCGTGCTAACGGTGAAAGGAGCGGTAAACGGTATATTAGCAGGAAGGATTAGCACAGGCCTTCACATCGGGTTAGTGAAGCCAAGCTTTAAGGGGAATACTAGATATTATCATTCGATTTTATCTTCGATATGTATGCTTTCGCTTATTTCAAGCGCTTCACTTGGAATAATCGTATTCATAATTAGCAGCTTGTTTTATGATACTAATATAGGTGAATTTGGATTAATAATTTTTTCATGCTTGACAGCTAAAGCTTTAGCAATAGCCATAGTTATTCCAATTACTTCATTATTAGCATCTACATCATATAAGAAGGGATTAGATCCAGATATAATAACATATCCTGTATCATCAACTATTGCAGATGTATTAGCAACGATTACATACGTATTTACATTAGCCCTTATGTTTTGGCTTGGATTAATAGGTAATGCTATAGTTTACATCATAGGTTTTTCCTTCATCTTTACGACAGCTCTTTTAACGTACGTATTTAGGATGGAGGAGGAATTTTGGAAGACCATTAAGGAGGCCTTAGTAACAATCTTCATAGTCATCTTGATAGCGTCCTTATCCGGCTTCGCACTCTCCCACGTAAGGAGCCACATAGAGTTACGCCCAGGGATCCTAATGGTTTACCCAGCTTTAATAGATACCATCGGAGGAGCTGGTTCGATCTTCGGGTCTATATCGACTACGAAAATCGCCCTCGGCTCGATCGAAATGAAGATTAAGGCCGTTAAGGATGAGGCAGCTGAGGTCGTTCAAATAGGGGCTGCCGCTTTACCCTTTTACTTTATTTACGGGCTCGTTGCCCTCTTGAGCGGAGGAGGCCCTCTTTCGTTCGTCGTAATAATTCTTTCCCTCCTTACGATCTTCTTGCCGATAATGTTCATCTCATTTTTAGTGGCGATTTTAACTCGTATGAAAGGATTAGATCCGGATAACTTCGTAATACCCTTCGAGACGGCGTTAGCCGATTGCTTGTTAACGTTAACGTTATCGACAATGCTTATATTATTCTATGGAGCTTGAAGCCTCATTTAACTTGCTCCTCCTTTTATCATAAATCATTGCTCACGTACGATTTCGCACATAACTATTAATTCGTTTTATAAATCCTCGTATCCATTAACTCTTTCGATAGGAATTCTTAAGGCAGATGAAGTTTCATAGCTTAACGAAAGGAGCTCGTTTATTTGCTTTAATCGAGGAAAATTCGTTAAAAGGGTTTATGAGCGAGGTCGCCTTCACCTTTTGTTACGCAGGGGTCGTTCGTGATTAAGTTCATCTTCGTGACCGGCGGGGTGTTAAGCTCCGTCGGCAAGGGCGTTGTTACGTCTTCGATCGGCAAAATGCTTCAAGCGAGAGGCCTTAAGGTCACGGCCATTAAAATAGATCCTTACGTTAACGTCGACGCTGGCACCATGAACCCATACGTACATGGCGAGGTTTACGTTACAGACGACGGAGGGGAGACCGACCTCGACTTAGGTTGGTACGAGAGGTTCTTAGATTTGAATTTGACGAAGGAGAATAATATAACGACTGGACAGGTGTATCAATCGGTAATAGAAAGGGAAAGAAGGGGGGGCTTCTTAGGGAAATGCGTTCAAATAGTTCCTCATGTGACTGAGGAAATTAAGAATAGGATTCGCTCAATAGCGAAGAGGGCTAACGTCGATGTGGTTCTTACGGAATGCGGTGGAACAGTTGGCGATATAGAAGGGCTTCCATTTTTAGAGGCCATACGTCAAATGCGTTTAGAGGAAGGCGTTGAGAATACCCTTTATGTACATGTTGCCTTAGTACCTATATTAGATGCAACTGGCGAGATGAAGACGAAGCCTCTTCAACATAGCGTAAATGAATTAAGGCGTATTGGTATACAACCAGATATTATAGTTGCTAGATGCAGAAAGATGATAGATATGGATGCGTTAAGGAAAATTGCCTTATTCGGTACAATACCAGAAAAGGCAGTTTTTTGTTCTTATGATGTATCAACGATATATCAAGTTCCATTTATACTTGATGAGCAAGGAATGGGCGATTTTATTTGCAATCGTATTAAACTTCAACATAGGGAGCCTGATTATAAGAAGTGGAAGGAGTTCATAAATGCTATCTTAAACCCTGAGTATGAAGTAAATATAGCCTTAGTAGGTAAATATACGAAGTTAGCTGATAGCTACGTGAGCATGAGGGAAGCCCTTCTTCATGGCGGGGCGATGCTTCAAGCTAAGGTCTTGATATCTCACATCGACGCCGAAAGCCTTGAGGAAGATCCAAGTAATGTGGATAAGCTGCAATCGTTCGACGGAATATTCGTTCCATACGGGTTCGGCTCAAGGGGGGTCGAGGGCAAGATAGCTGCCATAAAATTCGCCCGCGAGAACGATATCCCATTCCTAGGGGTTTGCCTCGGCTTTCAGCTAGCGGTCGTGGAGTTCGCTCGTAACGTCTGCGGCCTAAGGGGGGCTAATAGCACAGAGGTGGATCCTAATACCCCTCATCCAGTCGTGGATTTAATGCCGGAACAAAGGGCCTTGGAGCAAAAGGGGGCGACGATGCGCTTGGGAGCGCGTAAGATTTTAGTGAGGCCAGGTACGTTAGCGCATGAGCTATATAAGGCGGATGAGATTTACGAACGCCATCGCCATCGGTTCGAAGTGAACCCGAGGTACGTTGAGGAGCTAAAGCGAGGAGGGCTCGTCTTCTCAGCCGTTGGCGAAGACGGAAGGTTGGAGATACTGGAGCTGCCGAGCCATCGTTTCTTCATGGCCTCTCAATTTCACGGCGAGTTCAAGAGCCGGCCGATGAGGCCGAGCCCGCTTTACTACGGCTTCGTTAGAGCGGCCCTTTCGAGGAAGCTTGGGACGGTGGCCGTGGCCGGTTGATATTCTGTTCGTAAATCGACGGCTGGCGAAAATCGTGAGCTTGTGGTCGCGGCTTTTTAAGCTAGGGTTTAGAACAACTTCTCCTTGAGCAACCTCCATGTCTCATACCAAAATATGGCGCTCGCTAACACGCCGAAGATTAACGCGATGACGTTATGCATGGTCATCGTCTGTTCGTAAAGCGCGATGTAAGTAATCACCATGGCCGTGAAGAAGACAGAGTAAAGCAGGAACCTAGGGACCATGAACCTGCCGAGGCGCGCGAATTGCTTGAGAATGCCGACCTTGACCTCCTTAGCGAGCGAGTAATTTCCATCTTCATCCCTTACGACGAGCCCTAGGTCCACGAGCTTGTTCAGATGGTATAAGGCGACGCTAGGGCTGGATAGCCTTAGCGCGCGTTGAAGCTCCCTTACGCCGATCTTCTTGCCTGGTGAGCTAAGAAGGCGGTAATATACCAAGAGCGTAGTCCCCCTTACCTCGGCTTCGATCGCGCGCTCCTCGGACATCCAGACGTACTTAGCTCAGGCGCTAATAAGAGGAGCGCTTCCTTTCAGCGTAGAAATACACGTCCTAGATGCCGTTGTAAGGCCGATGTGTATCCTCCTACTCCGCAGCTTCTCAGCCTTCATATACAGATTTATCCCGTCGTCTCTACGTCGGCGATCTCAAAGATCATTAGATAAGGATAAGGTAGCCCTCCTAAGGCGCATGCGACAATACGAATCCTAATCGGCATAGCGAGCTTCCTCGGCTCCGTCACCCTTCAAGCAATGTCGCTCCTTCATCAGCGACTCAGTTGAGCCTGCGTCAAAGGGTATCGAAATAACTTCAACCTCGCTTCTCCTACTTTAAGTACTTCTTTCACTAAGCCCACCTTCAAGCGCCTTGCTAAACGCTTTTAGCGAAAAAGGGCTATCGAACGGCTATGCTTAAGCTTCGCGCTTCCCAAAGTTAACGATTGTTTAAATTATTGGTTTACCAAAAGCTTACTTGATGAGAGAGGTCGTGGCCGTCAAGGTCCCTAGGTAGCTTAAGGAGGCGATGCGAAGGCTCAGTGCGAGCGTCGACTGGCCGAAGGAGATTAGGGCGTTCATAGAGGAGAGGATCAAGCGTGCTAAGGCGGAGGAGAACTTGATGAAGGTCATCGAACTGCTCCGAGGCACGGGATCGGTTGAAAAGGGGCTCGCCGCGAAGGTAGTAAGGGATGACCGTGATAGCCGTTGATAGCTCCGTTTTAGCGGCCTTCATCCTACAGGAGCCGGGTTGGGAGAGGATGGCCGATGTGCTAAAGGACTCCGCGACGCTCGACGTCGCCGTTAAAGAGGTCGTGAACGCTATCGTCGTAGCGCTTAGGCGAGGGAGGATAACGGAGGACGGCGCTTGCCTCAAGCTCAAGGCCCTTCAAGCGCTTTAGGTAAGAACGTCGTCCCCGTCGATCAAGCTGACGTTATCGAGGAGGCGTTCGAAGACGCCTTGAGGAGCGGTGTGCCAGCGCTACTGGTGACGTGAGGCTTTAGCTAAGCATCGTTAGGAGAACGCTTAAAGAGCCCGAAGCGTTTAGCACTGCGCCGAGGGGCAAAACAGATCGCGCAGCACCAAGCCCTTAAGGACTAAAATCGCGCTGACAACCGTTAATGTCGACCTCGTTTCAATGAACGTGAGCTTGAGAATTGATAAGCTAATAGAGCTCCTGGCGAAAGGACGGGCAGGGAAGGCGAGCTATTAAGCGTCATTCGAACCATTAAGAAGGCCTTTAAGGCGAGGTTATTTGAAGCTCATTTTGGACGCTAGCTCCTTCGTCGCGTTAAAGCGCATCGACCCTAAAGCCGTTTAGGTCCTTCAAGCCAAGAGGGACGAGGCCGAGGATGTTGACTTGACGCTCCCCCCGCTAAAGCAAGGGGCTTTCTGGCTGACGTATGTAAGCTTGTTTGTATCATGTTGATCATAATCATCGGTTTAGCAAGTCTTGAACATTGCTCTGCCCTTTTCCATAGGTCTCGCAGATGGCCTTAAGTTCGATGTCTTCTTCGATAATATTCAGAAATGCTCTGAAGATCTCAACCCTTGATACTGTATCATAATACTTTGCTGACAACGTATCGATGTTGGCAGGGATGTGAAGCTCGCCAACTACGGAAGTGAAACGGCCTCATTCGTTAAATTAAACGCTTAACTAGGTGATACACTTGCAGTTCATGACTTGATCGAGATAGCGTTCAAGCCGGTGGGCTACGTTAAGAATGGCGTAAGCAGCTCAGAAGACCTTAAGCGCTTGGGGTTACGATGGAGCGACATCGTATCGGAGATAGAGCTTCTGCCCGAGTACGAAGAGGCTTTGACGGGCGTAGACGGCTTCTCGCACCTCTTCATCATCTTCTACCTTCATAAGGTCGGGCTAAGCGAAAGATCCATCCTTACGATAAAGCCTAAGGGCTTGCTTAAGTACGGCTTAAGGATCGAGGAGCTGCCTACGATAGGGGTATTCGCAAGCGATACGCCCGTCCGTCCCAATCCAATAGGGCTTACCATCGTTGAGTTCCTCGGAAGGGAGGGCAGAGTTTTAAAGGTCAAGGGGCTCGACGCTTACGACGGCACGCCCATCCTCGACATAAAGCCTTACACGTCGGATAGGGCTATACCGAACGTTAAAGTCCCCGAATGGTACGAGGGTTTGCTCAAGAAGACGGGAAAGAAGAAACTGTGAACTACCCCTCCCTATCGAAAGGGGCTTCCTGCCTCAACGACGACCTGCGGGGTCTCCACAGGCTTGAACTCGGGCCGTTCAGCCCTACTTCGTCCCGCTTCAACTCCCCTTCGGCTTTACGGGATGCAGGGCTTGAAGCGGCGCTACGCATGCCGACCTCATGCCTACAAGTAGACGAATTAACGCGTATGAATTGGGGATGTAAGCGCATCGGATTTCATCCCCTCACGGAAGGGAACTTACCGCCAATGTAGTTAAATGGCGTCGAAAAGCGTCCTGAATTCGCGATCAAAATCGGCACGTTGGACCGTCTTCGCTTTTACGTACCGATGGAGCCTCGGACGTTCGATCGCCGGCGAATCCGCTTGGGCTGTATATCAGCATGGACGGCAATGGACTTTGGGACCGAGGAGCTTCGAGATAAGCTTCTCGCTTTAAGCGTTTAATGCCGTTCTTGTCTCACGGCACCTCGAAACGTCAAGCCGCCCAGGTACAATCGCTGGGTCAAGGCGGCTGCAGCCCCTTCCTTCTACTAGTAGAGCAACGACGAGCTTCGAGAAATGCTTATAAAACGTCGGCCGGCCTTCCACCGGCGATGTCTCAAGCGCCTTTTGATTGGCCCCATCGATTTTTCGTAGAGAAAGCCGAGCTTTGCGCTAAGGTCCTCGATTCCGAGAGGATGTTGAAAAGAGGTGAAGAGCTAGCCTTAGCTATAGCGGATTACCTTAAGAAAAGGGGCGTTAAGGATGGCGTGTTACTAGAAGTCGGCTGTGGAACCGGCAGGATAGCCGTGCCTCTCGCCAGACGAGGCTATCAGGTCGTAGGAGTGGACATATCGGAGTCCTTCATAAGGATGGCTAAGGCGAGAGCTGAAAGAGAAGGCGTGGTTAGGAATACCGCCTTCGTGGTTTGTGACGCTAGGGAGATGAAGGAAGCTTTAAAGCATATGGCTCCTTTCGATTCAATCTTATTCATCTACACGACCGTCATAGGATATTATGATAGGAAGACGGACGTTAAGATCCTTAAGGAATGCGCTGAACTCTCTAAGGAGGGATCGCTCCTCTTGATCCTTGATACTTCCAGCCACGACTTAATGGCCTTTAGGCAAACGTACTTTGGAGGAATGACCTATTACGATGAAGTAGACGACCTCGTTATAATCGAAATGCCAACGTATGATCCTAAAACATCTAAGGCTAGCAGCAAGTGGATTTACTTTCAAAAGAGGGGGAAAGATTTAATTTACTTAGACGAGGCTTGCTTTGAGGCTAGGCTATACAGCCTTCATGAGCTCATAGAGATAGCTGAGGAGGCGGGTTGGGCCTTCGTCGAAGCTTATGGCGACTTAGTTAACGCCATGCCGTTCAGGCCCATAGGAAGGCTGAATGTGATCTTCGAGCTGAAGCGACGTTACCCTTAATCGAACGTTTCATCATTCGTTACCTCCCCTCCCTTAACTTTAATCGTACGGGACAAAACTTATTATGGACTGTTCAAAGCTTTAATCGAGAAGCATGACTCAACCTCGGGAAGCTTACATTAAGCTTGCGTGGGACTTCTTAGCGGAGGCTAAAAGGCGATTGGAGGATTACGTTAAAACAGGGGATGAGGTTTCGTTAAGGCAGGCGTGCGAGAAGGGATGGGGAGCCGTAGCCCAAGGCCTTATGTACGCCGTCGGCAGAGCCATCACAAGCCATAGGGAGTTCGCGATAGTGGCATCTGAGCTTTTTAAGAAGACAGGCGATAGGATCTTCCTCGACGGCGAGACGGCTGGCGAATACCTTCACGGAGCGGGCTTTTACCACGGGGTTCCCACTGCTGAACTCGTCTCTCGCAACTTGGACGTAATAGAGGAGATGTTAAAGTCATTAGAGCGGCTAATTCAGTCGTTGCTAGGCTGTTGAAAAATTCTTAAAAGCCCCCTTGATGGCCTCAGGATCAACGCAATGATAAGCTCGATAGCCATCTAGCCAGTAGATTATGCGCAGCATTGGAGGGAGTAAGGGTTGAACGAATTGTTTTGGCTCCTTGCAAACCTCAACTTAACTTAAATTAATCTATAGGATTAAGGATGCCCTCTGGGAGCTCCTGCACCTCAAGGAGCGTTCTAACATCGATTTTGTACTTTAACCTCAACTTTATGAACAACATTACTCGTTCCTTCCGTCTAACCCTTACCTTGGTCATACGATCGATGCAGGAATGATGTGAAATTAATTTTATTTAGTATGAGAGTAGGGCTTCAAACAGTGTACATTATGAGCCAGCAAATTAACGCCCTCAAGGTTTTCAAAGCTAATTGCTTATAAGCGCTGCCTTTACTACGCAAACGCCATTGTATATGTGAGGTTAATGATGTCAACTGCAGAAGCGAACTACTTAAGCCACTTTACCTTAAGCCCTTTAATCTCCTTGAAATGCTCATCATCTGTAATTACCGTAGATTTAGCATGTATTAATGCTGTAGCGGCAATTATGGCGTCAGCCAAAGGGATTTCCGGATGGTCTAAGGCTATCTCGCCTGCGAGGCTGGCCACCCGCTCGTTCACTGGTAAGATTTTGACGTTTGAAGCCTTTATCGAGGTTATCCGCATTTTTACGACGTCCTTTCCTAACGCCCTCCCCATAGTGCCATAAAGTTCAGCTATGGTTACGGCTGAAGATGCTACCTCGACCTCCCCCCTTGACGCCCTTCTGATCAATTCCCTACTCCAGCTCGCCACCTCCTCACTTTCTGGGTTAAAGTATGAAAAGTAAAACCTTGTATCGAGGATGGCCTCTAACGCCATTTACCCCTTACCTTGTCGAGCGCCTCCTTCATCATCCTAACGTCGTACTTACCCGCGTCAACACCAGCTAGGTCCTCTAACGGCGGTATGGGCTTAAGGATTATCAGGCCTGCCCCCTCCTCTACGATCAGCCTCGAGCCCTCCCTTATCCCGTACTTCCTCCTGTACTCCACGGGGATGGTTACTTGCCCCTTACGCGTCACCAAAACTTCCATAGGCTCACCAAGCGATTTAGTCCTAAGTTGTACTTAAATATTTTGTCCTACTTTATTTAAATGTAGTACTTTATCCAAGTGTACAACACATCGTTCGGCCATCGATGGCCGAACGACCGCACTATGATGACGCTTTAACAAGCGCGTGCGAATCCTTAAGGCTGTGGACTGAATCCGATAACTTAGAGGCGAATTCCTTAAAGACGCCCTCCACCTTTACGTATAGAATACGCGTTATGACGCTACCATTCACGCTTAAGTGCACCTTAAATCAGGTTTATTTTCATTAACGGTCAATCATTGATGCGGCTGCCAGCAAGAGTAGAAGGCCTTTAATTTAGAGAACATCGAGAAAATTCATGAAGAGTTTCTAATGAGGGGATAGGATGTCTTTAGACAGCGTTAAGTCATCCATTTCCAAAGCTGATAGTAGACGCTGTTTTGTAGGTGTTAAGAATTTCAGTTTTGAAGTTACATCAATGGGCAATGAGGAACTTAGACGCGGGAAGTTTTATCATCAAGGGTTGTTAATTTTAAGGTAGAGACGCAACGAGAGGTTGTGATCGGCGCATGTATGAAATCGAGAGGGTTGACGAAAGCAACAGGCAATCGGTTATCGATCTCCTTAAGGCAGACGCTATAAGGCACGTTTTCGCACTTTACGACGTCCAATACGAACCTGAGCATACAATCATGTATGCGGCCTTCGAGAAAGGCTTGTTAAAAGGGTATATCCTCATCTACACAGCTATGGAGTTCCCAAGCGTCATATTGGAGTGCACTGGAGACGTAGCCGGGGAGCTAATGAGCTACGTACCCGAAGGCAACTTCATTATGCAAGCTCCACCACAACTACTACCAATTATAAAGGACAGGTTCCCAAGCGTGAAACATTACGTCGAGGATTGGATGAGGGTCAAAAGGGGTGAAGCGAACTTCTTCAAGTCGATACTTGTACGCAAGCTGCGCGGTCCGGAGGATGCCATGAAGCTTAAGACGCTTCTTTCAACATGGGAAGGCCGCCCGACGGAAACCATAGAAAGGTGCATAAGTTGGATGAGTAGGATGCCAGCGTATGGTGTCTTCGTGAGCGGTGAGCTTGTCTCCTGCGCTGGATCCTTCCTCCAACTGCCACAGGTCTGGATGATAGGTGGGGTTTATACGCATCCAAACCAGAGGAACAAGGGATACGCAACGCTGGCCACATCAGCGATAACCGAGGAGGCCTTGGAGCGCGCGGAGTCCGCAGCTCTGTTCGTGAGGTCGGATAACCGTCCGGCCATCAGGGTTTAATGAGAAAATCGGTTACAGGAAAGTTGGTGAGAGGCTTTGGGCAGATGTAGGAACCGGGCTGAAACCCTAACTATATTCGCTGATAAAGTCCATCTGGCATGCCAGAAACCCGCCTACCCTTGCCCTAAGGGGGTACTTTCTGAGCCTAACTTCTATCCCTTGATAATAGTTCTTCGTACAATATCTGAGCACTTAATCGGGATTTTGAACTGCTAGGTTCAAAATCTGAACTCTAAGGAATGAAGTAGTGAAGAAGGGGGCATTAGTTAAATTGACATCCGAAGGGATTTATGGCGGGATCGTCAACAGATATTTCATGAAGCGGGCTTAAAGTACTTGATATCAGTTATAGACCCTATTCGTTCAACTTTATCCTTAAAGGCTGGCTCTACAACCATTCCAATCTTAACATCCTTCGGATCAACTTCATCTATCATATGAATTAAGCCACCATTTGCAATTCGTATGAATGCCCAGACGATAGGCTTATCTAATCTCTTTCCATTCTCATCAATATAAGCAACACTATAAGTATGCACGACACCTCTTTTACCTACATCGACCCATGCATTCTCAATATTCTCAAAACACCTCTCACAATATATCCTTGGTGGCACATATGTAACATTGCATTTAACGCATTGCGTACCTATGAAACGAGCATTCTCTTTAATCTCTAAGAAGAATCTCTCACCAGCAATTCCAGCAGTATACCGATAAACAACAGCCATATCTCCAATCTCATGCTTTACATCAGTAACACGAGTTAACTTCTCAAACATTGCTATTATCACCTACTTGATAGGCTTAAAATACTTTATATCAGTAATGCAACCCTTCCTCTCTTCCTTCGGCTTCCAAACAGCTTGAACATTCATTCCTATCCTCACTTCAGCTGGATCTACTTCGCCTAACATATGATAAATACCCATGCCAGGCGAGGCTCCATCGATCTCTATAACGGCTGGAATAAGCGGTTCTTTCAACCTCGAAGCATTAACTCCAATCCAAGCTATTGAAAAGGTATTCACCCTTCCAGTATCCTTTACATATACCCACTCATCAGTCGGCCTATAACAAAGTTCGCAAAACATTCGTGGAGGAATTAATACTCGTCCACACTTATTGCACTTCCTCGCAATAATCTTACCTTCCTTAAGTTCACTTAAGAACCTACTTATCGCTACTCCAGCCGTCCAAGCATAATATGCCTTAGCCCTTATATCGCTGAATATTACCTTCTTCTCCTTAAAGTCCTCCTCGCTTAAGGCTATTCCCTTGAAGTCCTCAGCCTTAAACTTAGAACTCACTTTAATCACCCCCTTTGCATAACTACGACTGAGCTCTTTTGCATGAGCTCGCCCCATGCATGAGCTACTCCTATAACAGCGTCCTTCTTCACCTGCCTCTTACCTGCTTCACCTCTGAGCTGCCAAAATATCTCAGCCACCCTCATCAAGCCAGCGGCTGATATCGGGTTTCCAACGCCGAGAAGCCCTCCATCAGGGTTAAGGGGCATGTCACCGTCCCTCTCAGTCACGCCTTCCTCCGTAGCCCTCGGGGCTTCACCTGGCTTGAAGAGCAATAGCGCTTCAGCATGTTGAAGCTCCTTGTAATCGAACGGGTCGTAAGGGTTTGCGACGTCCACCTCCTTCCTCGGGTTCCTTATGCCAGCCATCCTATACGCCATGCGAGCGGCTTCCTCAAGGTACTTACAGTAAGCTAGATCCCTATCAGTCCAATGTTGCGTATCTATGCCGGATCCTATGCCCGTTATCCACACGGGTACGTCCGTAAGCCTCTTCGCAAGCCCTTCGTGAGCGAGGATTATCGCGACTGCCCCATCTGAAGTAGGGCTTATGTCCAATCGCCTTACGGGATCCGCTATGACCTCTGACTTCAATACGTCTTCAACCGTTATCTTAGCAGCCAATTGAGCACATGGATGGTCTAAGGCGTTCCTCTTGTTCTTAACTGATACTAACGCTATTTGCTCGTGTCTTACGTTGTAGACGTGCATGTACCTTTTCATCTCGAAGGCGAAGTTCCATGCGACGTTAAGGCCTATCGGCCTCACTAATATGGGGTCGTAAATTGTTAAGAAGGCGTATTGAGGGTGTGGAAGGCATGATGACATCTTTTCCTCGCAAACTACGAGACATACGTCAGATAGGCCTGATGCTACCGTCCAAAAGGCTGTTGGGACTACGCCTACGCCAGTAGAGCCGCCGTCGAATTGGCGGAAGCAAGGCTTCCTCCAAGCTCCGGATCCATCCGCTAGGTATTCACCCTTCATGTGAACTCCGTCGAAGGCGTCAGGGGCTGAGCCTATGACGACGGCGTCGACGTCCTTCAACGTAAGGCCAGCTGAGTCCAGTGCCATCTTGGCCGCTTCGTAAGCGAGCTCCTTCCCCGTTTCCTTCGCCCTTCGTACGAACTTCGTCATGCCAGCTCCGACTATCGCCACCCGACGTTTGATGGCGGCTATCGTCTTGACGACCAACGCCTCATCCCTCCGTGCTTAACACGACGACGGCCCCTGAAGTCGTGGGGATTCCCCTCCACGTTTGAGCGACACCCACCTTGGCATCTTCGACCTGACGGCCTTGGGCTTGGCCCCTAAGCTGAAGGACGACCTCCAACGCCCTCGAGAGCCCGCATGCCTCAAGGAGGTTGCCGACGCCTAAGCATCCTCCTGACGGGTTAACGGGGAGCTCGCCGTTAACGTAAAACGAGCCAGCCTCTAAAAGCTCCCCTGCCTCGCCACGAGTACAAAGCCTTAACGCCTCGACGTGTTGAAGCTCCTTATATGAGAACTTGTCATCGACCTCCGCCACGTGTATTTGCCTCCTCGGGTTCGTTATCCCAGCCATCTTATACGCCATGTCGGCCGCGACCTCAACGTAGACCGCCCTTCCCCAATCCCGGCCGTCTAAGTTCGGCGTGTCAATAGCCCATCCTACGCCTCTCACCCATATCGGCACGTCCGTAAGACGTCGGGCGACATCCCCTGACGCGAGTACCATGACGATCGCCCCTTCAGCTGTAGAGCTAACCTCTAACGCCTTTAACGGCGAGAAGACGTAAGGCGAATTTAAAACGTCTTCAACCGTTAACTCAGCTGGGTAAGCAGCGTTAGGGTTGAATATGGCGTTTCGCTTATTCTTAACGACTACTTGAGCGCATTGTTCCTCGCTTACGCCAGTTTCATATAAATAACGCCTCATCTCCAAGCCAGCTATGTAAAATGGATGCCCTCCTAATGGCTTGACGTAAACGGGGTCTGTTGCATGCTGTATTATGCCAGCATAGGAGAGTATATCAGAGGCCTTGCTATGAGATTCCACTACAACTACTTCAAATAGGTTGCTACGTATCATCATGTATGCGTTAATAAGCGCATGAAGGCCATCCCCTGTTATATGCCAAGTCGGCTTGAGGACTGCCCCTAGTTGATCTGGCACGTATTCCTCGAATATGCTATAGCCAGCCCAATAATCTTCATCTGCGCTTATGAACGCGTCGACATCCACTTGAGGGTTTACGTTAGCGTCTGCATAAGCCTTCACAGCCGCCTCGTAAACCATCTCTTGGAACGATAGGTCCGGTGTACAGGACTTGGACCCAGCCCAGCCCACGCCGATTATAGCTACTTCTAACATCGGATCGAATTCATAGCTTGCGAATATAAGCCTAACTATGGCTTCGATCGTAAGACGAGAACGGAAGCGCGCTTATTTCAATCACTGCGACGCGACGAAGCTTTAAAAACCTCTTCAAACGCCTTTAGCATTAACGAGTCGCCATGGACTCCGCTCTGATGTAATTCCGCCGGACGTTTTACGATGAAAAACTTAATATAAGCTTTCAAACAATGGTAAAACGGAAATATGTCGACTTTTGACAAGATATTGCAGAAGGTCATCTACATTTTAGCTTTCGCCAACATAGTCTCGGGGGTTTATGCGATCCTTAAAATAGCGGGCTTAAACCCTCAGCTTGAGCTAATACCTTTCATAGTA